>JAIRRE010000180.1 GCA_031256125.1 Burkholderiaceae bacterium | reverse complement strand
CTGCTCAACCTCGCCTACAGCCGCGAAGTGGAAATGAACAATAAATACTTCGACATCGGTTTTGAATGGCCGCTCTCGGAACGCGCCGGGCAGCAGCTTGCACGCACCGGCAATCCTTCGGGCCGCAAGGGCGGGGCGTGCAACAGCGGAAGCTGGTATGGCGTGGGGCGGCTGAACTACAGCATGGTTGACCGCCAAATCGTCGATGGCATTTTCGGCGTCGAATACGATGCGGGCTGCTGGGTCGGCCGCGTGGTGCTGGAAAAGCTCGAAACTACCTCAGCCACCTCCACCAAGCGGCTGCTGTTCCAGCTCGAACTTTCCGGCCTGGCGCGCCTGGGCACCAACCCCATCAGCACACTGCGCCAAAATATCCCCGGCTACCAGCCCACCGGCCAATCCGGCCCGCCGCCCAGCCGTTTCAGTACCTATGAATAAATGCCCACCCCTTTTGCCGTCGTTCGCGCTGCTGGCGCTGCTTGCCGCCACACCGGTATCTCTTGCGCTGGCCGCGCCCGCCACGGCCGTGCAAAAAACCGCGTCCCAGGCGGCGCCCGCCGCGCAACCCGCTCGGGCAGCAAGTGCGCCCAAAGCCCCGGCCCCGGCGGCCAAAGCGGCGCAACAAACCGCCGACTACATCGTGGCCGTGGTCAACAGCGAACCCATTACCAACCACGAGGTGCGGGCGCGCGCGGCCCAGGTGCGACGTAACCTCGAACATGAAAATGCTCCTGTTCCACCCGAAGCCCAATTGCTTAAGCAGGTACTCGAAAACCTGATTACTGAACGCGCCGAACTGCAACAGGCGCGCCAGGACGGGATCAAAATCGATGATGATGCGCTGCGGCAGGCCGAGTTGAGCATCGCGCGCCAGAACCAGATTGCCACTGCCGATGAACTGGAGCGCCGCGTCCAGCGGGAAGAAGGCATATCGGTACAGGACTTTCGTGACGATGTGCGCCGACAGGTGTTGATTGCGCGCCTGCGCGAGCGCGAAATCGACCCCATGGTAAAAGTCTCCGACGCCGAGGTGGACGCCTTTTTGCGCGAACAAGCCGGCCCCGGCGCCCGCGCCGCTTCCGCTCCCGTGCCACAACTGAACATGGCGATGATCCTGGTCGCGGTGCCCGAGGGCGCCAGCGCCGCCGAAGTCGCGCGCCTGCAAACCCGCGCCGATGAAGTCGCGCGCCGTGCCCAGGCGGGCGAGGATTTCTCGCAACTCGCGCGCCAATACTCCGACACCAGCGGCAAAGGGCAGGACGGCGGCGTGCTCGGCCTGCGCCCGGCCAACCGCTACCCCGATTTATTCGTGCAGGCGCTGGCGCAAGCCAATGTTGGCGACGTGGCCGGGCCGGTACGGTCGGCGGCGGGTTTCCACATCCTCAAACTGCTTGACCGCCAACAGTCCAGCGACCTGCCGGACGTAACGGTGCCGCAAACCCGCGTGAGCCAAATTCTGCTCCCCGTTGGTCTCGGCCAGACCGAACAGATAGTGCGCGACCGGCTGGCCGACTTCAAGCGCCGCATCATCGCGGGACAAGCCACCTTTGAAACGCTGGCCAAACAATATTCGCAAGATGAAAGCGCTGGCGATGGCGGCGACATGGGCTGGATCACCACCGGCCAATTGCCGCCCAGTTTGGCGCAAGTCATCGACAATTTGAACCCCGGCCAAATCAGCGATCCTTTCGTCACGCCGCGTGGCGTGGTGCTGCTGCGCGTCGATGACCGTCGCCAACAGGTACTCACCGCCGACCAACAGCGGCAACTGGGGCGCAACGTTTTGCGCGAGCGCAAGGCTCAAGAAGCCTTTAGCACCTGGGCGCATGAAGTGCGTGGACGGGCTTGGGTCGAATACCGCGATCCGCCGCGGTAATGCCGTAAATTTGACATGGGGTTGCGCATTGGGCGGATTTCAGCAGACAACCCGGAAAGCCGCCCTCCAACGCTCAACCGAAAACCCGTGAAGCACATTCCTCGTAAACGCTTCGGCCAGCACTTTCTGACCGACCCAGCCATCATTGACGCCATCGTTCGCGCCATCGATCCCAAGCCGGGTCAGGCGCTGGTCGAAATCGGTCCCGGCTTGGCCGCGCTCACGCAGCCACTGGCCGAGCGCGCCGGGCGGCTGACCGTGATCGAACTGGACCGCGATTTGGCCGCGCGGCTGCGCGCCGATGCGCGGCTGGCCGTCGTCGAAGCGGACGCGCTCAAAGTCGATTTCGGAGCGCTGCGGCAGGGTGCGGACACCTTGAAACTGCGCATCTGCGGCAATCTGCCTTACAACATCTCTACGCCTTTGCTGTTCCATCTGCTGCCGTGGGCTGGGCAAATTGCCGACCAGCACTTCATGCTGCAAAAAGAGGTGGTTGACCGCATGACCGCCGCGCCCGCCACGCACGATTACGGACGCCTATCAGTCATGCTGCAATGGCGCTATGCGATGGAACCCGTGCTGGCTGTGCCGCCAACGGCGTTCGACCCGCCCCCAAAGGTCGATAGCGCCGTGGTGCGCATGACGCCGCGCCCAGACGCCGCGCCCGTCGATGTTCGCCTGCTGTCGGGACTGGTGCAAACCGCCTTCAGCCAGCGGCGCAAACTGCTGCGCCACACACTCGGACGCTGGCTCGACGCGCGTGGCTTTGCCGGCCACTTCGACACCCAGCGCCGCGCCGAGGAAGTGCCGGTAACGGAATACATCGCGTTGGCGCAGGCGCTTTGACGGCGCCGGCGGGCGCATCCAACTGCCGTTTTCAGGTTAACGGGATGTCAAGTCGGGGGTGTTTCGTTTCCATGTCCACCGCGCCTAAACGACTGCTTGAGTTTTTCCCACGCGAGCATGACATGCCGCAGGAAATAATCGACTTCGAGCGTGAACAGCGAAAACGCGCAGCCGATGAAAGTCGCCAGCAGGCGGTCGATCAAGACCTGCATCTGGTTGCTGCCGGACGGGGCGGACATTTCCGCCAGCAGCAGCACGAAGGCCGTGATACAGGCCGTACCCAGCCCGCTGTGCAGGGCAAAAGCCGGCCAGCGCAGGATGGTAATTAGCAAACCGGCCAGCAGCAGTTGCAGCGGCGTGGCGTGCA
The DNA here is from genome assembly GCA_031256125.1 of Burkholderiaceae bacterium. GTDB lineage: Bacteria > Pseudomonadota > Gammaproteobacteria > Burkholderiales > Burkholderiaceae_C > Ottowia. Next base: position 18,519 of record JAIRRE010000180.1, on the reverse strand, counting down.
GGCTGACTAGCAAAATGACGAAGAACACGCCGATGAGGGTACCTGTGATCCGCCGGGTGATTTGCAGCGCGCTCTCGCGGATGTTGTAGTGCAGCACGATGAGCATGGTCAGCATGGTCCAGTAAGCGTGCTTGTTGCCGGTGAAGACCGTCGTCAGCAACGCCAGACCAACGGCGATGCCGGTGGATACCGCCAGCCGCCAGCGCATCGGGGCATGCACGTAGCCCAGCAGGATCGAACGGCGTAGCGAGGGCACGGAAAAGGGCCGCTTTTCGCGCATCACCAGGTCCCAGATCATGGCGACCAGCCACGACCAAATCAGCGCCGCCGCCAGCAACAAGACATCCAGCCGGTTGATCTGCGTCACGGAATAGCCGAACACCAGCCCATAGCCCACAAAGCGCGGCACCATCACCATATGGCCGTGGCGGTTTTCGACCAGCGCATAAATCATCCCGACGACGACGGCCACGCAGAAAAACAAGCCGTGAGCCTGCCCAAAAAAGCACAAAGTGCCGATCAGCGCGCCCACGCCAATCGACGCCGGCCCGATTGCCATGAACCCCAGCCGCAGCCACGGCGGTCCGCCTGCGTCGCCCACAAAGCTCAGAATCGCGCCCAGAATCAGATAAAGAACCCAACTGCCAAAGCCGTAGGTATAAGCCGCAATCAGCGGCACGCCCGACGTAATCAGAAAGCGCAGGGTCTTATGGGCCAGCGGAACCAGGAAGGCGCGGGATCGGATATTCACCGGCATGGGGGTTTATTGCCCCGCAAGCTGTTCGCGCCGTATTTCCCCTTGCCGTTCCAGCATCCAGCCGGGGTATTCGGGTGGCAGGGCACTCGCCTTGTCGAGTGCGGCCAATTCGTCGGCGCTCAGGCGCAAAACGGTTGCCGCGAGGTTGTCGTCGAGTTGCTCGATGCGTTTGGCACCAATGATGACGCTGGTAACCACCGGCTGATGCAGCAGCCACGCCAGCGCGACGCGCGCGACCGATGCCTGATGCGCCTGCGCAATGGGGCGCATGGCGTCGATCACATCCCAGGCGCGGTCCTTGTGCACCGGCGGGAAGTCGAAACCAATTCGGCGACTGCCGGTTTCGGCGCTGGACTGGTTGCGCCCGTATTTCCCGCTGAGCAAGCCGCCGGCCAGCGGACTCCAGACCATCAAGCCCAGCCCTTCGCTGCGCAGCATGGGCGCCAGTTCCCGTTCTAGATCGCGCCCGGCAATCGTGTAGTACGCCTGCAAGGATGCAAAACGCGCCAGACCGCGCCGCTGCGAAATGCCCAGCGCTTTGACGATCTGCCAAGCTGCCCAGTTGGAAACGCCCAGATACCGCACCAGTCCCTGCCGCACCAGCGTATCGAGCGCTTCCAGCGTTTCCTCGATCGGGGTGGCAGGGTCGAAGGCGTGCACCTGGTACAGGTCGAGGTGATCGAGTTGCAAGCGCGTCAGGCTGGCCTTGACGCTGTCCATGATGTGATAGCGCGACAGACCGTGCGAATTGGGCTTTTGCGTACCAGTCACGCCAAAAACCTTGGTCGCCACCACCACGTTTTCGCGCGGGACTTTCAGATTGCGCAAGGCTTGGCCCGTGATGATTTCCGAGCGGCCTTCCGAATAGACGTTGGCGGTGTCGATGAAGTTGATGCCCTGCTCCAGCGCGCGGCTTACCAGCGCATCGGCCTCTTTTTGCTGCACCTGCCCAATGTGACGCCATGTCGTGCCTTCGCCGCCGAAGGTCATGGTACCCAGACACAATTCCGAAACAAACAAGCCGGTTTGGCCCAATTTTCTGTAGCGCATGGTATGAACTCCTGTGAAGCTCGCCGCGCGGAGCCTGGCGCAGACACCACGCCAGCAGCGGCGGGGACGCAGGCATTATGCGCGCGCAAAGCCGGCGTGCGCCGCTCTCCCGACGCACGGTCACACCCGCCACAATTAGGTGGCACGCGGCTGGACTTGAGCGGTTTGACCCGGTTCGATCCCCCGGACGGCAAGTATGCCCGCTCAAGGGGCGGTGGTAGCATCCAGTCGTCCCGTTATCAAGTCGCCGCAGGAAGTCCGCCGCCGCAATGGAAGCCGCCCAGAGCATATTCGAACCCCTATCGTTCCAGGCCAGCGATGGATATACGTTGCACGGACTCGTCTGGCGGCACCCGGGCGGGGGAAACGGCAAACGGTGGATCGTCATTATCAATCCCGCAACCTCGGTCAAATGCCGCTATTACGCGCGGTTTGCCGATTTTTTATATGCTCAGGGGTTGGATGTACTGTTATACGATTACCGGGGCATTGGCGAATCTAGGCCCGCGTCCATCCGCAAATTGAAGGCTGGCTGGTTGGACTGGGGGCGGCTGGATTTTGAAGCGGCGCTGCAATATACCGCGCAGGCTTTTCCCGGACAGCCCCTCGGCGTGATCGGTCACAGCGTCGGTGGTTTTCTAATCGGACTGGCGCCTTCGAGCCATGGAATCGACCGGGCATTTACCGTGGGCGCACAATTTGCCTATTGGCGCGATTATGATCCGAATAAACGCACGCGCATGAGGCTGAAATGGCACCTATTCATGCCCGCCATTACGGCGTTGTTGGGCTATTTCCCTGGTAGCTGGCTGGGCTGGCTGGAAGATACGCCGCGCGGCGTGGTACGCGATTGGGTTGCGCCTTATCGCCATTTTGAAGATGCCTGGCTCAAAAAACCGCTGTCATTATCAGAAGATCAAATTCAGCAACGAATTGCGGGTTTTGCCGCCATGCGCGGAGATATGCTGGCCGTCAGTTTGAGCGACGACGAATTCGGCACGCCGACCGCCATTCGGCGTTTGTTATATTATTTCGTCAACAGTTACCGCACGCACCTGCACCTGACGCCAGAATCAATCGGCGCCGAAAACATCGGGCATTTTGCCTTTTTCCACGAACGTTTCCAGCCCACGCTATGGCAGCTGGCGCTAAACTGGTTTCAAGGCGGGCATATCAAAGCGCCTGCAGGTAGCGGTGTGATGACTTTCGAACCGGGTTTATCCATTCTCGCTGGCGAGGGCCGAGGATTTCCCGCTCGGCGCTGAACACTCAACCCTGATTGATTGCCGCGGCCAGTTCACCGGCCAGCGTTTGCGCCAGCGTGCCGTCTTGCGCCTCGACCATCACGCGCACCAGCGGTTCGGTGCCGCTGGCACGGATCAGAATGCGGCCGCTCGCCCCCAACTTGGCCTCTGCGGCGCGGGTGACTTGTTGCAGGCGTGCGCTTTGCCAGTCTTGGCCGGACGCGATGCGCACGTTGACCAGAGTTTGCGGATACAGCTCAATGCCCGCGAGCAGCTCTGGCAGGTTTTTGCCTTGCGTGGCACAGGCTTGCAGTACTTGCAGCGCCGAGATGATGCCGTCGCCCGTGGTGTGCTTGTCGCGTACCAGCAGGTGCCCGGAACCTTCTCCACCCAGCATCCAGCCGCGCGCAAGGAGTTCCTCCATGACGTAACGGTCGCCGACCTTCGCGCGCACGAAATCAAAACCCCGCTCGCGCAGCGCACGCTCAATGGCCAGGTTGGTCATGAGCGTACCCACAACACCCGCGAGTTCGGGCGGGCGTTCGCCGTGGCTGGCGAGGCGGTCGATGGCGATCACATAGAGCAACTGGTCGCCGTCGTACAGCCGCCCCTGCGCATCGACCATCTGCACGCGGTCGGCGTCGCCGTCCAGCGCGATGCCCAGATCGGCGCCCTGTTCGCGCACCGCTCGCATCAGCGCCTGCGGGTGCGTGGCGCCCACGCCGTCGTTGATGTTCAGGCCGTCGGGCGCGGCGCCAATGGCGGTCACGTCCGCGCCCAGTTCGTGCAACACCATCGGCGCGATCTGGTAAGCCGCGCCATGGGCGGCGTCGATCACGATCTTCAGGCCCTTCAAGCTCAAATCGTTGCGGAAGGTGCTTTTGCAGAATTCGACGTAGCGGCCCGCCGCGTCGTCGAGCCGTCGCGCGCGTCCCAGCGCTGCCGACCCCACCCACTGCGGCGGCGCGGTGAGCAGCGCCTCGACTTCTTCCTCCCACGCATCGGGCAGCTTGGCGCCCTGCGCGCTGAAGAACTTGATGCCGTTGTCGGTGTGCGGATTGTGGCTGGCGCTGATGACCGCGCCCAGGCTGGCACGCTGCGCCCGCGTCAGATACGCCACGCCGGGCGTGGGGATGGGACCGAGCAGCACCACATCGACCCCGGCGGAAATGAAGCCTGATTCCAGCGCGCTTTCCAGCAGATAGCCCGACCGGCGCGTGTCCTTGCCGATCAGCACTGTGGGATGCGCGCCGGTGCGCTCGCTTCGGCGCAGCGCGCATCCGGCGGCGTGGCCCAGGCGCAGCACGAAATCCGGCGTGATCGGGTCCTGGCCGACCGCGCCGCGGACGCCATCGGTGCCGAAATATTGACGGCTCATGGGTTCGATTCCTCCTCGTGTTTCATGGCTTGCCATATTTTGATCGCTTGCGCGGTGGCCGCCGCATCATGCACCCGCACGATGCGCGCGCCGCGTTCGATGGCTAGCAGCGCTGCAATGACGCTGGCACCCCCACGTTTCTCCGCTGCGCTGCCTCTCGCATCGGCTAACGCTGTTCCCAAAGCCGATTTGCGCGACCAGCCCACCAGCAGCGGCTGGCCGAGCGCGAGCAGTTCGCGTTGGCGCGCCAGTAGCGCGAAATTTTGCGCCACGCTTTTGCCGAAGCCGATGCCCGGATCGAGCACGATGCGCTCCGGTGCAATACCGCGTGCCGTCAGCGCGTCGCGTCGCGTGCGCAGAAACGCCAGCACTGCGGTGACCGCATCGCCCGTCATGGGACGCGCCTGCATGGTTTGCGGCTCGCCGTGCATGTGCATTACACACAGGCCGCAGGTGGGGTGGCGCGCAGCCACGTCGAGCGCGGTCAAGCCGCGGCCTGCGCCATCGGTTTCTGCCGCGTGGCGCAAGGCCCAGATGTCGTTTATGATGTCCGCGCCCGCATCCAGCGCGACGGCCATCACTTCGGGCTTGTAGGTATCGACCGAAATCGGCACGCCGAGCTTGACCGCCTCGCGCACCAGCGGCAGCACCCGTGCCAATTCTTCGGCCAGCGGCACGGGCAGACTGCCGGGCCGGGTCGATTCACCGCCGATGTCCAGGATGTCCGCGCCTTCGCCAATCAGCCGTTCGCAGTGCGCCAGTTGCGCGCGCAGCCCCGCGTGCTGGCCGCCGTCGGAAAACGAATCGGGCGCGGCATTGACGATGCCCATGATCCGGGGCACGAAAAGGTCAATGCGAAAGCGCGTGGTTTGCCAGATCGCCGTCATGCCTCTGTTCTCAACGGCACAGACTGGGATAACGCGCAGCGAAATCCCGGCATTCATTTAATATGTGGCTGCATTTGAAGCTGGGCTATCACGCCGTTCCATCCCAGCCCACGGCCCTCAAGCGGACCTAATGGTTTTGCAAACAGGCTATCAGAACAATCCAGTGCTGTAATCCTCCGGATCGGGCGGCTTATAGCCTAGCCTATTGTCGTCGAAAACCAGTGGTTCGGGTGGCTTGTAACCCAGCGCCAGAGGGTCACGGTCTAGCGCACCATCGTCCGCTGCGGTATGCCGGTGATGATAAGGTACCGCACGATGAGGATGAGGGGCCGCATGATGATGATGGGGCGCCACCTGATGCGGGGCAGGCGCCGCCCGCGGGGTCGTGTAAAAATCATTACCTCCCCTGGAGTCGAATGGGTCAAAGCGCCCCCCCGGTGGTTGGCTGCGCGACGTTCTCCATGCCGAGAGAAAGCTCTGCGGATTCGTTGCCGCGCTGGGGTCGTCGATGGGCGGGGCGGCGGCAACGGCCAGCGCATTCTGGACGAACTTGTTATAAGCGGCTATAAGCCGGTTATGTTCGGCAACGTACTTGGCGCGGCGCTGGTTCTCCAGGTCAATATTTTGGTGTCCTGACCGTTGTGGTAGCCTGTTTGTCTTGGTTCCCAGAGGATGATTGAGTGATCCTGCTTCCAGATCACCCAGGCCACCCGTTGCTCCAATTCCGACTGGGGAATATCGGCGGGGCGCAACCAACCAGTCCGATCACCAGGGTGCCAAACCTCCCGTTTCGCCTGGGGGGGTATCGTCGGGGTACATGTACTTTTCCAGCCCGCCCACAACGCACAGATCGTTCCTGCCGCGCTGGCCATTCATTTGTACCAGCCGGCGCAGCGTTTTGCGCTGATTGCCGAACTGCGGATCGGAGGCAACCGAGAAATAAACATTCTTCACTTGTTTCGCCTGAGGCGGTTGCGCCTGAACATGGCTGGCCGCCGCCCCAAAAACGGCAAAACCCATCAGGATAATCTTGATTTTGCGCATGACATCCATAGCCTGAACGCCTTGCTGGCGACACAGGCGTGCTGTTGACGACCGGAAAACATGACTACCCTAACATGATATTCAAGTTAGCGCTTCATGATAATGAAGTGTTGACCGAGCCTGTTGCAGGCTTGTCGGACCTCGCTGACCCAATCGGGTGTCTCCAGGAAGGTACTCGACCCCGGATCGACGACGACATCCCCTGGCACGCTCGTATATCCTTTGGTCGTTAGCGTAAGGTCGTTGGAGTAGATATCCAAGGACCAGTTCCAGTCGATGATCGAGTGATCCTGCTTCCAGACCACAAATGCGTCCCGGTTCTTCCATGGCTCCAAGGTCCCGTTGGGGTACTTCTCACGCACTCCCACAACGCACAAATCGTTCCTGCCGCGCTGGCCATTCTTTTGAACCAGCCGGCGCAGCACTTCACGCTGATTGCCGAACAGCGGATCGGAGGCAACCGAGAAATAAACATTTTCCACTTGTTTTGCCTGAGGCGGTCGCCCCTGAACATGGCTGGCCGCCGGCTTGATGATGACAAAGTGCTCGCCGACTCTGTTACAGGCCAGTCGTACTTCTCTGACCCAATCGGACGACACCAGGTAGTGGTTGGGTATCTTCTGCGGATCGGCGACGGCATCCTCTGGTACGTGCAAATAGCGGCTCAATCCCGCAAGGTCGTCGGTAGATGAATCAACGGATGGTTCCCAGAGGATGATCGAATGATCCTGCTTCCAGATCACCCAGGCTACCCGTTTCTTCCGTTCCGACTGTGAGGAATCGTCGGGGTACATGTACTTTTCCAGCCCGCCCACAACGCACAGATCGTTCCTGCCGCGCTGGCCATTCCTTTGTACCAGCCGGCGCAGCACTTTGCGCTGATCGCGCTGACTGCCGAACAGCCGATCAGAGGCAACCGAGAAATAAACATTTTCCGGTTGTTTCGCCTGAGGCGGTTGTGCCTGAACATGGCTTGCCGCCGCCCAAGAAACGATAAAACTTATCAGGATAATCTTGATTTTGCGCACGACACTCGTAGTCCAAATTCATCACATTGATCGGATGATACGAGGTCGGTACTCATTACGCGCGGCGACTGGATCAATAAAAACTCCCCTGTCGCCAGCGGCGAAAGGGGAGTGTGAGTAAATGCCGAACTTACGCTACTGTCGGCGCCGGGCTGGGCGGCTGGGCGCCAGCCGCACCGCCGCCGGAAGCCGGGGTGCGCGGCACCCAGTCCTTGGGCTGACGCGGCGAGCGGCCCGCCATGATGTCGTCGAGTTGGTCGCTGTCGATGGTTTCCCAGTCCAGCAGCGCCTTGGCCATGGCGTGCATCTTGTCCTGGTTGTCCTCGATGAGCTGGCGCGCCAGTGCATATTGCTGGTCGATGATGCGGCGTATCTCGGCGTCCACCTGCTGCATGGTTTCTTCCGAAATGTTGGTGGTCTTGGTCACGCTGCGGCCCAGGAACACTTCACCTTCGTTTTCGGCATAGACCATCGGGCCGAGCTTGTCGCTCATGCCGTAGCGCATCACCATGTCGCGCGCGATCTGGGTGGCGCGCTCGAAATCGTTGCTGGCGCCAGTGGTCATCTGGTGCATGAACACCTCCTCGGCGATGCGCCCGCCGAACAACATGCTGATCTGGTGCAGCATGTAGTCCTTGTCGTAGCTGTAGCGGTCATTCTCCGGCAGGCTCATGGTCACGCCCAGCGCCCGCCCGCGCGGGATGATGGTGACCTTGTGTACCGGGTCGCATTTGGGCAGCAGCCTCCCGATCAGTGCGTGGCCCGACTCATGGTAAGCGGTATTGCGGCGCTCGGTCTCGGGCATCACCATGCTCTTGCGCTCCGGCCCCATCAGGATCTTGTCCTTGGCGCGCTCGAAGTCCTGCATCTCGACCACCCGCGCGTTGCGCCGCGCGGCCATCAAGGCTGCCTCGTTGCACAGGTTGGCCAAGTCCGCGCCGCTCATGCCCGGCGTGCCGCGCGCGATCACGCCCGCGCTCACGTCCTGGCCAATGGGCACCTTGCGCATGTGCACGTTCAGAATCTGTTCGCGCCCCCGGATGTCGGGCAGCGTCACATACACCTGCCGGTCGAACCGCCCCGGTCGCAGCAGAGCGGCGTCCAGAATGTCGGGCCGGTTGGTCGCGGCCACCACGATCACGCCCAGATTGGTCTCGAAACCGTCCATTTCGACCAGCATCTGGTTGAGGGTCTGTTCACGCTCATCGTTGCCGCCGCCCAGACCCGCGCCGCGCTGACGGCCCACGGCGTCGATTTCGTCGATGAAGATAATGCAAGGGGCGTTTTTCTTGGCATTCTCGAACATATCGCGCACCCGCGCCGCGCCCACGCCGACGAACATCTCCACGAAGTCCGACCCGCTGATGCTGAAAAACGGCACCTTGGCCTCGCCCGCAATGGACTTGGCCAGCAGCGTCTTGCCGGTACCCGGCGGGCCGACCAGCAGCAGTCCGCGCGGAATGCGACCGCCGAGCTTCTGGAACTTCTGCGGGTCTTTCAGAAAATCGACTACTTCTTTGACTTCTTCCTTTGCCTCGTCGCAGCCGGCCACGTCGGCGAAGGTGATGGCGTTGTTGTTTTCGTCGAGCATGCGCGCGCGGCTGCGGCCAAAGCTGAATATGCCGCCCCCGCGCCCGCCGCCCTGCATCTGGCGCATGAAATAGATCCACACGCCGATCAGCAGCAGCATCGGCCCCCAACTGATAAGCAAAGTGGTCAGCAATGAACCTTCCTGGCGTTGCTTGACATCGAACTTGACGTTGTGATTGATGAGGTCGCCGATCAGCCCCAAATCCAGGCTGGGCACCTGCGTGGTTACTTGCCGATCGCTGTCGTCCAGCACGGCAACAATGTCGGTACTGTCACGCCCTTCCATGATGGTGGCGGTCTTGACATGGTTGCCCCGCACCTGCGCCAGAAAATCCGAATACCCCATACGGGTGGCGCTTGAGAAGTGCGCGCCATTGAACTGCTTGAACACCGTGAACAACACCATGGCGATCACCAGCCAAATGACGAGCTTGGAAATCCACTGATTCTTCAATGTCTACTCCGACAAGAAAACAAACCCAGACAGGCTCCGGGTAATTGCGGGCCATTTTAGGCTTTTCAAGCCCTCGGACGGGTCCAACGGCACCGATAGCCCCGATCGTGGCGTTTTTACCGGTTTTCAAGCGGAAACCAGGCTGTCGCCGACGTGGGTAGCTTGTCTCTTCACTTACACTCAGTGAGGCAACAAGTCACCCTTGGTTTCCGGCGCGAACGGAATGATGAACAGGCCGACGACAAAGGCAATCGCCGTCAACGCCACCGGTATGCCGAGGGTGTGCATGTGCAGCACTGCGGCACCCAGCAGGAAATTGACGCCCGCACCAATAAATCGCCCAAAGGATGTGCAGAACGCGAATGCCGTCGCGCGCACGCGGGTCTCGAACTGCTCTGGCAGCCACAGGCTGAATAGCGCGAAGTTCCCGCCGAAAAATCCGAGTAGCACCAACCAGCCCATGAACGGCACCAACCCGTTGGGCAGGTAATACGCCCAGCCGAAGCTGCCGACGATTGAAATAGCCATCCCAACGAAATACACCGCCAGCGTCCGGCGGCGGCCGATACGATCAGCCAAAGGCGGCAGCGCCAGGCAACCTATGATTGTCGCGATCGACAGCAAGCCTGTCGAAAGCGATGCGATCCGGATGGCGCCAGTCTTATCCGCGCCGGACTGGGTGGCGAGCTGGATCACCGCCGAAGGCTCATACACCGAACCGGCCCACAAACCGATGATGGCAATAGCCAACAAGGCGCACGCGGTCCAAGTTCGGCGCCGGTACGCCGGCCCCAGGATTTCGCGCAGCGGACGATTGCGCACGGGTACTGCCTTGGCTTGTGCGTGCTGCCATTTGGCTGGCTCCTTCACGCGCAGCAATATCAGAATCGACACCACCACGGGTAGCGCGCCGGTCAGAAACATGGCTCGCCAGCCGTAATGCACGCCGATGGTGTAGTTCAACGCTGCAGCGAGGAAAAAGCCCGTGTAATAGCCAGTTTGCAAATAGCCCGCCCCCATCGCACGGCGATCTTCGGGCCACGACTCGGCCACATAGGTGCCTGCCAGCGCCCATTCACCGCCGATGCCTATGCCGGCTAGAAAACGGTATATCCCCAACTCCCACACATTGTGCGCGGTGGCCGCCAAACCCGTGAAGACGGCAAACATCAGGATCGTGCCAGCCAGCACGCGGGTACGCCCGAAGCGATCGGCCAGCGGCCCCCAGATAAACGACAAGCCCCAGCCGATCAGAAACAGCGCGAACAAAATCGAACCGGCCAGCCCGATATTGCCCGGCGTTACCGCATAGCCCGAGTGCGGCAGCAGCTCGGTCAGTGCGGGCGCGAGCACCAGCGCGTAGATGAAGGAATCCATTCCATCGAGCGTCCAACCCGCCCACGCGCCCCAGAAACCGACAATCTGGGAGCGGTTGAGCCGGGTACGGCTGTCAGCACTGCGGGGCACCGCTTGGGTTAGCGAAGTCATTTGTGTTTGTCTCCATCTTTGCGTTTTTTTAGAGGCTTAGGAAGCAAACGCGGCCAAAGTGGATGAATGCTGAGCAACTGTAGCAGCACCTTGTAGAGGTTGTCATGTCTGTGGTTCAAGCGAAACTCGGTTTCTTTCAGATGAAGCTCGAACTTGTCTTTGCGTACCTCGTGAAACTGAGCCAGCCGGTGCTTGGCGTAGCCCCAAAATGACTCAATGCCGTTGACGTGTCTACAGCCGCGCACGAACTCGTTGTTGCCGTGATTGACCCGAAAGTGCTTGTCAAATCCCATGTCTACCAGACCGTCATAGCCGCGCCAGCCAGCGGCGTGAATGACGCTGTTGGAATCGACCTTACCGCGAATGATCGCTTGCTGCGTGGCCTTGCAAGCATTAGGGACGATCTCGGTGTAAACACAGCTGCCGCGCTTGAGCAGAGGCTAAAGACAATGGTCTTGCTGGCAGCGCCCCGACCACGCTTGCCGCGAACGCGCCGTGGCCCCGAAGTAGGACTCATCGGCTTCACAAACTCCCCAACAAAGGGAGAGCGTCTGGCGTAGTCTTGGGCAAAGCGCACACGGATGCGCTGGTAGATGGCATTGGTGCTGCGCACGGACAAGTGGCAAGGCGCGGCTGCATCGGTGGCCGTCAAGTCCATGGCAAACAAGCCAAGCAGTTGGCGAAATTTGGCCTGACTGACCTTGGAGCGGCGGTAGTAGCGATTTTCCCCTGTCATCTCAATAAATTAGCATGCGTGAAGCACATGTTTGCTTTCCAATCCCCATGCAAATAGCTTACTACGCTTGCTGAATAATTCGATTTATTCTTTCTCATACTTTATAAGGGGTGATGCTACGCCATACATTGGTTAATGCATTCTCGAATTTAGAATTAGCCTCTGCAAGTTATTCTATTTTGAGAATAAATATTTCTCCATGCTTAGCTATAAAGTCCTCTAACAAACCAGTACCCAAGATAGCCAACTCAAAGTCATCAAGAGGTTTGGATAAAATAATTTACATCACTCCGTCCGGGGTTATAATTTTATTAATTAAATCATCAATTTCTACGGCTGAGTTAAAATATTGATCTGCTTCTGTAGACGCAGCACTTTTGTCGTCTCTAGATAATATTAATTTTGATTGTTTTAATATGGAAACCAATTATTGGCTAGTACATTCAGGTCTTTCTGCATCTTCATTTTGCCATCACGCAGAATAATTTGGTGAATTTATGCGGGTAAGTACGTATAGGCCAGAATGAGTTTTGCGAATTGCAACACTGGGGGGAAAAAGAAATCAATCCCCCTGATCGCGCCTTGCCGCAGAGCGTCATGGCCCCTTGGCTGTCGGTCAGGTGGATGGTGAGCGATTGGGCAACGCCATGCCTTGCAACGCCGCCTGCGCGGCATTGAAAACGGGTTTGAAGGCCAAAGCGTTTCATGGTGCGTCCAGGATTCAATCCATCTTATCCGCTTTCAATTCGGGCGTTAGGATTCGCAAGACTCATCCCAGCCATGCTGGGGGGCGGAACAACCCGTTAGCATCGCCCCATGTTCAGTTATCGACACGCCTTCCACGCCGGCAACCATGCCGACGCGCTCAAGCACCTCACGCTCATCGGCGCGTTGCAGCACCTGCTGCGCAAGCCGGGGTCGGTCTCGCTGATCGACACCCACGCGGGCGCGGGGCGTTACCGGCTGGGCGGCGGCATGGCTGCCACGTCCGGCGAGGCGGTTGCGGGTGTGCTGCGGCTGCTGGCGGCGCTGCCGGAATCGGCCAATGGCCTACTGGCCGATTACCGTGCGTTGCTGGCGGCGTTCAACCCGCAATGGCCTACCGATGGCAGGTTGGCGATTTACCCCGGTTCGCCGCTCATCATGCACCACGCCATGACGCAGCCCGACCGCCTGGACGGCGCAGTCAGCCGCGACCGGCTGCACCTGTGCGAACTACATCCGACCGACAGCCGCGTGCTGCTGACGCTGGCCGCCGGTCTGTCCAGCCACCGCCGCGTTCATGCCGAGCGCGCTGATGGTTTTGCCGCTCTGCGCGCCCTGCTGCCGCCTTCGGCGCATGGCGGCGGCTCGCGCCGCGCGCTAGCGCTGATTGACCCAAGCTATGAAATCAAGAGCGACTATGCCTTGGTGGAACAGGCCGTGCAGGATGCGTTGCGGCGTTTTGCCACTGGCGTTTATCTGGTCTGGTACCCCATCATCGGGCGGGCGCGAGCGCACGAATTGCCGCGCCGCCTGAAAACCATCGCGCGTCAGGCCGGCAGGGACTGGCTGCATGCCACGCTCAATATCGGTCAGGCCAGCGCGCATCCCGGCGAGCCAGAGCTGGGCAAAGGCCCAACCCTGCGGGCCAGCGGCATGTTTGTGGTCAATCCGCCGCATCCGCTGGCCGATGCGTTGCGGGCGGCGTTGCCCGCAGTGCTGGCGGCGCTGGCGCAAGGGCCGGGGCAAGGCTGGCTGGTCGAGACCAGCGAATAACCCGCAAATTCCGATAATGTCCGCCATCTACCCTGTTGCGCAAAACCCATGATCGGACGCCTGAGCGGCCTGCTGGCCGAAAAGAACCCACCGCTTATCCTGGTCGATTGTCAGGGCGTGGGTTACGAAGTGCTGGTGCCGATGAGCACTTTCTATTCATTGCCCGCGTCGGGCGAGCGCGTGACGCTGCTGACGCACTTCGTGGTGCGCGAGGACGCGCAAACCCTCTACGGCTTTGTCACGCAGGCCGAGCGCGCGGCTTTCCGCGAACTGCTACGGGTCAGCGGCGTGGGGCCGCGCACCGCGCTGGCGGTGCTGTCGGGCATGAGCGTGGCTGAACTGGCGCAGGCCGTCGCCACGCAACAAGCCGTGCGCTTGGTCAAGGTGCCCGGCATCGGCAAGAAAACCGCCGAACGCCTGCTGCTGGAACTCAAGGGCAAGCTCGGCCCTGACCTGGGCACGATGCCCGGCGGCGCTGCCGCGCCCGCCGACGGCGCGCAGGGCGACATCCAGCAAGCGCTGGTCGCACTGGGCTACAGCGACCGCGAAGCCGCCGCCGCGCTCAAGGCGCTGCCGCCCGATGTGTCCGTGAGCGAGGGCATCCGGCTGGCGCTCAAGGCGCTGGCGCGGTGAACAGGAGCTTGCTCATGACCTCTCCAGACCGCATCACCTATGACGCCTGTCCCTTATGCGAGAGCCGGGATATTTCGCACTTGCGCACGGGCGATTGTTCACGCCATGCGCTGTACCAGCAATCCGTTGAAAAGGCTGGGGGGGGGGAAGCGAACCGATTGACGCCGCTCATGCGCTGGTGCGCTTGCCGTGCTTGCGGCCACGTGTTCACCGATGGCTACTTCACGACCGAGGCGTTCGCGCGGCTGACCCAGGTGGTCAATCAGGGGCAAATCGTGGGTGCTGATTTCGAGCGTCAGCGCATGGTGGCAGCGCGCATGATCGAGAAAGTGCTGCCTTTCGCAGCCGAAGGCCCGTGGCTGGACGTGGGTTTTGGCAATGGGGCGCTGTTGATGACGGCGCAGGAATACGGCTTCGAGGCGGTGGGGTGCGATTTGCGTCCGGCGGCAGTTACAGCGCTGCAAGCTGCGGGCATCGAAGCGCACCTGAGCGACATCGCGCAACTGAACTTGCCGCGCCCCTGTCAGGTCATCAGCATGGCCGACGTGCGGGAGCACATGCCTTACCCCCAGACCGGCCTGGCTGCCGCGCGCGAGCGCCTGGCCGATGGCGGCGTGCTGCTGCTGTCGATGCCCAATAGTGACGCACCGGCCTGGCATTTGCTGGATCGCATGAACGCCAATCCGTATTGGGGCGAGATAGAGCATTACCATAACTTTGGCCGTGAGCGACTGTACCGGCTGCTGGGCGAGATGGGGTTTGTCCCTTTGCGTTACGGCATCAGCGAACGTTACCGCGTGTGCATGGAAGTCATTGCACGCAAAATGTCATCGTGACCATCCACGTTGACGATTTCGCCCCCGCGCCGGAAGCCGCGCCACGCCTGGTTTCCAGCGCCCCGGCCTCGGTGCGCGAGGAGGCACTGGAGCGCGCGCTACGCCCCAAGCTGCTGGATGAATACGTCGGCCAGGCCAAGGCGCGCGAGCAGCTCGAAATTTTCATCGGCGCGGCCAAAAAGCGCGGCGAGGCGCTCGACCACGTACTGCTATTCGGCCCGCCGGGGCTGGGCAAGACCACGCTGGCGCACATCATCGCGCACGAGCTGGGCGTAACGCTGCGTCAGACCAGCGGGCCGGTGTTGGAAAAGCCCAAGGATCTAGCCGCCATTCTGACCAGTCTGGAAAAGAACGATGTGCTGTTCATCGACGAAATCCACCGCCTTTCGCCGGTAGTCGAAGAAATCCTGTACCCCGCGCTGGAGGACTACCAGATCGACATCCTGATCGGCGAAGGCCCGGCGGCGCGTTCCATCAAGCTGGACGTGCAGCCCTTTACGCTGGTGGGCGCGACCACGCGCGCTGGGATGCTGACCAATCCGCTGCGCGACCGCTTCGGCATCGTCTCGCGGCTGGAGTTCTACACACCCGAAGAACTGGCGCGCATCGTGGCGCGCTCGGCGGGGCTATTGAAGGTGCCCACCGAGGCGGAGGGCGGGTTCGAGATTGCGCGCCGCTCGCGCGGCACCCCGCGCATCGCCAACCGGCTGCTGCGCCGCGTGCGCGACTATGCCGACGTGAAGGGCGATGGCCGCATCACCCAGGCGATTGCACACGCGGCGCTGGCCATGCTGGACGTGGACCCGCAGGGCTTCGACGTGATGGACAGGAAGCTCCTGGAAGCCGTGATCCATCGGTTCGACGGCGGCCCGGTCGGGCTGGACAACATCGCCGCCAGCATCGGCGAGGAGCCGGACACCATCGAGGACGTGATCGAACCGTACCTGATCCAGCAAGGCTATCTGCAACGCACCCCGCGCGGGCGCATCGCCACCCTGGCGGCCTGGCGGCATCTGGGACTCAAACCCCCGTCGCAAGCAGGCGGTGGGGCGGGGCCGTTGTTTGAAGGGTGATCAAATTTCCCTAATTTCCGTTGAGAGTCGGAATTGAGTAATTTGAGAAAGGCCGTTGTTACGGCGTCGAAACTGGATGATGCCGGTGAAGGAAACCGGTGCGTCGAACGGATCGACCGCAGTAACTATACGGCCTTCCTTGAACCTAAAAACAGTAGTTGGCCTGTTTTTTTACCTTTGCAATCACGCATAAACACTACGGTTTTGCCTTCGATCAAGCTCATTGTTTGGGTAAAACCGCTATGCGCCCGTCGCCGTTTTTAGGTTGAAGCGGACTTCCTGCTGCCTGGACAGAGCGGACAAACGATTACCATTGGATAGCATGGTATAGTGGAAAACAGATTTCCACCACCTGCGGGGCAGTAGTAATGCAACCAAAGCCTCAATCCTGGCTCAGATTATCAATGACACCCAATTCCAAGTCATCTTTTCCATCTGAATGAACAGATTTTTCGGAATCATAAATCGGGTGGCAGTAACGGAACAGCTAAAGCTGGCATGGGAATCGGCTGCGGCTGGGAAAACGTGCCAGACGTGGTAGGCGCGGCCGATACGGCAGCCGCAGAAAACGTTGAGTTTCCAAGAAACGGTTTGACTTGGACAGCGACTATCGTGCCGTTTTTGCCCACCCCTTTTTTGAACAATACTTTCTGATCCCGGAATAACTGGTGGAAACAGCCTTCAATCAGTGCGGCACAACTGAAATACAAATTTTCACCCCCTTCTGCTGGGGTGATAAAACCATACCTGATTTGGGTATTGTGGATTACCCCGGCGTGCCATGCTTCGGATTGATCCGGTTCGCTGGCCACAGTAACGAGAGCGGGTGAAAAATCCGGCACTGTTTGCGGAGCTGATGGCGGGATGGCGGCAGCGGTTACCGCAGGCGGTAAATCTTCCGATATTTTTATTTCGCTCACAGCAGAAAGCCGTTCGTATTTTTCAGGACTTTCTTTGTCTGCCTCTTCGCTGCTGGCTTGATCGGCGCTGCGTTTCAGGAACATGCCATCATAGGCCGATTTTTGACCGTCTGTCTGACTGGCGATATTCTGATAGTAATCAGGCTCATCTATACCAAAAGGAAGCATAACCGAGTCCAGCAGCCTTTTTGAGACATAGGTGATGTGTTCTTTTCCTTCATAGGTGTATGAAAAATTCCAGCCCAGGACCATGACCTGTACATCATGTTCTCGGAGTTTGCGCACCAGCGGAACAAAATCACTATCACCCGCCACCAGGCATACCGTGTTGAGATGGTTTTTGACGACAGCAATTTCAAAACATTCGAGTGCGAGTAATACGTCGATACCTTTTTCACCGTTAACACCCATCGGTAAATGATGGAGCTTGATGTCGTTATTGATGAGTATTCCGGATTTCTGGAATTGGTAAAGTTGTCGATCCACTGAAGTATCGGCGGACGGTAACCAGCCTTGGAAAAAATGGCTTTCTACCAGCTCGACATTTTTTATATTGCAGTTTTTGTGCTCGGCAATTTGATGACGGATGAAATTATTGAATCCATCACCCAAGCGTATCCCGCTTTTCTTGGGGTGTTGATGTTTGTAATACAAACTGACGCTATCGAAATAACTACCATCATAAAATATACCTAACCTGGGATTCGACATAATTCATTCTAATTAAGTTGGAATTTTAGCAAGTAAACATAAGCTCAATTTAACATCGGCGAGGCCCCTCCGAGTTAATTTGAAACAAGCTCACTATATCAAAAATGTGGATTGAATGCTCGAAGGATGGCACAACCGCGGTATACCTTGGCTGGAGCAGCCTTCTTCGAGTGCCCGGCAGGCCGCTTCGGGTGAGCACGGTTATAAGCCAAGCCGCGCACGAATTCAGCGTCGATGCGTTGCGCATCCGACTCATTCTTTTCGCGCCAAGGAAAATTTCACGTTCGGCGCGCTTGTTCAGAAGCCTTGGCTCACGGTTCGATTCCCGCTTCATGCTCGATCTCCGGCGCCACCCCTTTCACCATTTCCCGGCCAATCGAGACATATGTCAGCCCGTGCCGCGCCACGGTTTTGGGATCGTAGAGATTGCGGCCATCAAAGATGATGCAGTCGCGTAGCAAACCGGCGATACCCACGAAGTCGGGGACGCGGAAGGCTTTCCATTCGGTAACGATGGCCAGCGCATCCGCGCCTTGCAGCGCCGCCAATGGGCTGTCGCACAAGGTCAAAGCGGACGGATCGCCCTGAACACGGTTGGGGTACAAACGCCGCGCCTCGTTCATGGCCACCGGGTCGTGCGCCTGCACGCGCGCACCAGCCTGCCACAAAAGTTCCATCAGTGTGCAGCTGGGCGCTTGGCGCATGTCGTCGGTTTCGGGCTTGAAGGCCAGACCCCACAGCGCGATCACTTTGCCCTGGAGTTTGTCCGCGCCGCCGTAATAGGCGGCAATGCGCTCGAACAATACGCGCCGCTGGGTTTCGTTGCGGCGTTCGACCGCTTGCAGCATTTCCGGGGCGTAGTCGATGGTCTGCGCGGTGTGGATCAGCGCTTTCACGTCTTTGGGAAAGCAACTGCCGCCATAGCCCGCTCC
>JAIRRE010000171.1 GCA_031256125.1 Burkholderiaceae bacterium | reverse complement strand
CACCCGCCATTCCCATCCTCAACTCGATGGCGGGCAAATCCATGCGTGGGATCAAGCCATCGCTTTCGACGGGCCGCTCGCCCCCGCCACGGCGGGGCCGGACGATATGGCCGTGCTGCCCTACACCAGCGGCACTACTGGCCTGCCCAAGGGCTGCATCCACCCGCATTCGTCGCTGATGCACAACGCCGTCGCCAGCAATCTGTGGGGTAGCGGTTCCAGTGAAGCGGTGATTCTGGTGGTGGTGCCCATGTTCCACGTCACCGGGATGATCTCCGTGATGCACTCGGCCATTTACGGCGGCGCGACGATGATCGTCATGCCGCGCTGGGACCGCGATCTGGCCGGGCGGCTGATCTCGCACTGGAAGGTGACCGGGTTCACCTGCATCCCGACTATGGTCATCGACCTGATGGCCAGCCCGAATTTCGACCAATTCGACCTGACCAGCCTCAAAAACATCGGCGGCGGCGGCGCGGCCATGCCGCAGGCGGTGGCACAGCGCCTGCTCGATACCTACGGCCTGTCCTTTGCCGAAGGCTACGGCCTGACCGAAACCGCCGCGCCATCGCACTCCAACCCGCTGGACCGGCCCAAGCAGCAATGCCTGGGCATCCCCTTCATGAGCACCGACGCGCGCATCGTCGATCCCGAAACTTTGCGGGAACTGCCCCCCGGCGAGCAAGGCGAAATCGTGGTCTGCGGCCCGGAGGTGTTCTCCGGCTACTGGAAGCGCCCCGAAGCCACCAAAGCCGCGTTCTTCGAGCTGGAGGGCAAACGATTTTTCCGCACCGGCGACCTGGGCCGCATGGATGAAGAAGGCTACTTCTTCCTCACCGACCGCCTCAAGCGCATGATTAACGCCAGCGGGTTCAAGGTCTGGCCAGCCGAAGTGGAAACGCTGATGTTCAGGCACCCGGCCATTGCCGAGGCGTGCGTCATCGGCTTCAAGGACGAGTACCGTGGCGAATCCGTCAAGGCCGTGGTGGTGCTACGGCCCGGGGCGCATGGCCAAGTCGCGGAGCAGGACATCATCGACTGGTGCCACGCCAACATGGCTGTTTACAAAGCGCCGCGCAAGGTCGAATTCGTCGATGCGCTGCCCAAGAGCGGATCGGGCAAAGTCATGTGGCGCACCTTACAAGAAGCACAGGCACAGCGGGACGTAGCGCCCGTGGACTAAGGCCAGGCGCGCCTCACGCAGCCCGCGCCAGTCGCGCCGGACTGGTGTGGCGCTGCCTCAACGTTGCTTTTTATTCTTTCCCGGCGGGATGAAATAAATCCGGTCCGACCACGTGGCCAGCCATTCCGGTTTGAAGGCGACGAAGATGGCCGTCAACATGCCGGTGATGATGGCGTCGCCCCACGCGATCAGCCAGCGCCCGACCAGCGCCAGCGCCCAATCGACATCGGGCGCGAAATTGTGGCCGGTCCATTGCGCCAGCGCCCCGGCGATGAACAGGCACAGCACCGTGCCCAGAAAGGCGCGGCCCAGGATATAGACAAACGGGTTATGCGGCAGCCAGCGCCGCACCATCGCGCCCATAAGTACCGCCAGCGTCGCGGGCAGCACGCCCAGCCACAGCGCCAAATCCGCTTGTTGCTGCCAGCCGATGTGCGCGAACAGCCCGACGATCAGCGCCGCCGCGCACAGCGTGGGCACCGCCAGCGGCCAGCCCAGCATCAACGTGACCAGGCACGCGCCCGATAGCTGGAACCGGATCGGCATGTGGTGCAGCCACGGCAGCGCCCACATGGGCGGCAGAATGGCCAGCGTGGCCAACAGCGGCGTCACCAACCCCGGATTGGTCAGCAACCGCCAAGGCCGCAGCCATAGCGCGCACGCCAGCGCGAGTAGGTCCAGGGCAAGGGCAAGCATGGTCGGCGCAGGGTGGCAGGGGGGATGGCGTCCGCGCCCATGTCGTGACGCGGCTGTGCCATATTAACGCCCAATGCCTTGACGGCGGGCGGCGCGCGGTAAGCTCGCTTTTCCAGCTCAAGGAGTCCAGCCATGTTCCAGCACATCCTGTTGCCCATTGACGGATCGGCCACCGCCATCGCCGCCATGGAAAAAGCCATCGGCGTCGCCAAGGCGTTTGGCAGCGCGGTCACGCCGGTTTACGTGATCGACCCTTACCCCTTCACCGGGGTTGGCGCGGATTTTGGCTATGGGCAAGACCAATACATCAATGCCGCGCGCGCCGATGCCGCCGCCGCCATCGCGGCGGCCCAGGCGAAGTTCGATGCTGCCGGTATCCCCGTGCAACCCCGGATCGTGGAGGCGCACGCCATTTGGCGCGGCATCCTCGACACCGCCAACGACGTAGGCGCGGACCTGATCGTGATGGGTTCGCATGGCCGGCGCGGGCTGGAAAAACTGGTCCTGGGCAGCGTCGCCCAAAGCGTGCTGGCCCACGCCGGCATCAGCACATTGGTGGTGCGCATCACGGCGGGGCAGGGCGATTGAGGGTAAACCGTTGCGCCATCCCTAACCACTATGCAAGGCCAACTTTTTAGCCAGAACTTTCTGACGCGCGGCGTTTTGGATGCGC
>JAIRRE010000129.1 GCA_031256125.1 Burkholderiaceae bacterium | reverse complement strand
GCTGGTGTTCAAGGAGGTGATTGTCAATTACTCGCGCTACCCCACGCGGCGCTTCACGCTCACGCTGTCGGTATCGCTGCAAGCCGATCTGGAAGTGGCGTGCCAGGTGGGCTTGCAGGCTATCGCGCAAACTCCCGGTGTGCTGGCCGACCCCAAGCCCACCGCGCTGATTCAACAGGTGGGCGGCAGCGCAGTGCAGATCGACTTTTACGGCTGGGTCAACCAGCGCGAAGCCAACCGCGTGGCCGTGCGCAGCGATGCGCTGGCCCGCGCCAAGGCCGCGCTGGACGCGGCGGGCATGGATACCTCGCCGACCAGCGTGATGCGGGTGCAACTCGAGCGCCCGGATGAAGGTGCGTCCGTAGGATGATGTGGCGCGCCAGCCACGACCCAGGTTGACTAAAGCTTGACTTGGAGCGCACTCGAAGTCCCATGATCGGCGCTGTAGTCAAAGGACATTGGCATGAAGATCGGCGAAGTGGCGAGCCGCACGGGCCTGTCGGCGCATACCTTGCGGTATTACGAAAAGATCGGTTTGATTCCGGTCGCACCCAAAGACCAGGCGGGACAGCGCGCGTATGACGCTGCCATTTTCCCGTGGATCGAGTTTCTGGGACGCTTGAAACAGACCGGGATGCCGATCCAAGGCATGTTGCGTTACGCGACGCTGCGCGCTGCCGGGCCGGTCACGGAACTGCAACGGCGGGACCTGCTCATCGCACACCGGGAGCGGGTGCGCGCGCAGATTGCACAGTTGCAGGCCTGCGTGTGTGTCCTCGACGACAAGATCGTTGGCTATGCCAACACCATTATGGAAAGGACAGGACATGACACAGGGTCAACACTTTAAGGAACGCGAAAGCCGGCTGGAGCGTGGGCGGCGAATGCTGGCCGAGATTGACGGGAACGGAGGCGAGCAGGTCGTCAGTTCACTGGCCGATATTGCGCCGGATTTTGGGAACTATTTGCTGGAGTTTCCTTTCGGCGACATCTATGCGCGGACGGGGCTGGACATGCGCTCGCGCGAGGTCGCCACGATTGCCGCGCTGACGGCCTTGGGTCATGCGCAACCGCAACTCAAGGTACACATCCAAGCTGGGTTGAATGTGGGCTTGACCCAGGACGAAATCGTCGAGATACTGATGCAGATGGCCGTGTATGCGGGTTTCCCCGCCGCGCTCAACGGGCTGTTTGTAGCCAAAGAGGTTTTCCGGCAGGCATGAAACGCCACCGCGCGTGGCGCGGTCATGCTTGAGTATGGCCTTGGTTTTTACGCAGCCGCCTTAGCCATCCGCGCCGTGCGTGAAAAGGCATACCCGATGCCCAGCACGATGAACCAGACTGGCGTGACGAATAGGGCGATGCGCGTGTCTGGCTTGAAGGTAAACAACACCAGCACGAACACGAAGAAGGCCAGACAGACCCAACACATGAAGCTACCGCCGGGCATTTTGTAGATCGACCGCGCGTGCAGTTCGGGCCGGTTTTTGCGGTAGGCTAGGTAGGAAAACAGGATGATGGCCCAGACGAACATGAAGCAGATCGACGAGATGGTGGTGACCAGCGTGAAGGCGGTTATCACGTCGGGCACGGCATAGATCAGCGCCACGCCGCCGAGCAGGCAGATGCAGGAAAAGATCAGGCCCTGGGCGGGCACGGCGCGGGCGGACAGGGCCGCGAAGTTTTTCGGCGCATCGCCTTGCCGCGCCAGGCCGTAGAGCATGCGGCTGGTGGAGAAGATGCCGCTGTTGGCCGACGATGCCGCCGAGGTCATGACCACGAAGTTGATGATGCCCGCGGCGGCGGGCAGGCCGGCCAGCACGAACAGTTCGACGAAGGGGCTTTTGGCCGGGCTGACCTGGCTCCAGGGCGTGATGCACATGATGGCCGCCAGCGCCAGCACGTAGAACATGATGACGCGCAGGGGAATGGCGTTGACCGCCTTGGGCAGAGTGGTTTCCGGGTCCTGGGCTTCGGCGGCTGTGGCGCCGACCAATTCGATGCCGACGAAGGCGAACACTGCGATCTGGAAGCCGGCGAAAAATCCCATGATGCCCTTGGGGAACATGCCGCCGTCGTTCCACAAATGCGCCAGTGATGCCGCCGTGCCATTGGGCGAGCGAAAGCCCGTGGCGACCATATAGACGCCCAAACAAATCAGCAGAACGATGGCGATGATCTTGACCATCGCAAACCAGAATTCCATTTCGCCGAACAGCTTGACGGTCGCCAGGTTCAGCGCCAGCAGCAGCGCCACGCACAGCAGCGCGGGCAGCCATTGCGCCAGGTGCGGAAACCAGAATTGGGCGTAACCGGCGATGGCCACCACGTCGGCGATGCCGGTGATAACCCAGCAGAACCAGTAAGTCCAGCCGGTAAAAAAGCCCGCCCACGGGCCGAGCAGGTCGGCGGCGAAGTCGGAGAAGGATTTGTAGTGCAGGTTCGACAGCAGCAACTCGCCCATCGCGCGCATCACGAAGAACAGCATGAAGCCGATAATCATGTACACGAAGATGATCGACGGCCCGGCCAGGCTGATGGTTTTGCCCGACCCCATGAACAGCCCGGTGCCGATGGCGCCGCCTATGGCGATTAACTGGATGTGCCGGTTGTGCAGGTTGCGGCGCAGGTGTTCTGCCTCTGGCGGTGCGGGGGTCGGCATGGATGTATTGACTGTTTTCAGAGTAGCGAGGCGGCGTATTGTCTCAGCCGCTGCTTTTATGGGGTTTTCATCACTGGCCCGTTTACAGGAGCTTTCACCATGACCCTCGATGCGCAACCCGGCATTCTGCAACCCGTGCCTGTTGCCGGACGGCATTTGTTGTTTGCCCTGACCACGCCTGCCCAAGCACCCGCTGCGTTGGCCGCGCTTGCGGCGCAGGTCAATGGCGATGCGGCGGTCGCGGGGCTGGGGCCGCAACTGGTGCAAGCCGTGGGCGGAGTGGTGCCGGGTCTGCGCGACTTTCCGGCGCTGGCGGTTGCCGGTTCGGGTGCTGCAATACCGTCCACGCCAGCGGCGCTGTGGGTCTGGCTGCGCGGGGCCGATCGCGGCGATTTGGTGTGGGCCGCGCGCCGCATCGAACAGGCGCTGGCCCCGGCTTTTGCGCTGGAACGGGTGGTCGATACCTTCCAGTACGGTTCAGGCCGCGATCTGACGGGCTATGAGGACGGCACTGAAAATCCGCAAGGCGATGCCGCCAGCGCCGCCGCGCTGGTGCAGGGCGCAGGGCCGAGACTGGACGGCGGGAGTTTTGCCGCCGTGCAGCAATGGGTGCATGACTTCGATGCTTTCGAGCGCCTGACCCCCGCCGCGCGGGACGAAACCGTAGGCCGGCGTTTGCGGGACAACGAGGAGCTGCACGATGCTCCCGCGTCAGCGCACGTCAAGCGCACCGCGCAGGAGGGCTTTACGCCGCCCGCCTTCGTGCTGCGCCGTTCCATGCCGTGGGCGCGCGACGCGCAGGCCGGGCTGCTGTTTTTGGCTTTCGGCCGCTCGCTCGATGCGTTCGAGGCGCAGTTGCGGCGCATGGCGGGGCTGGAGGACGGCATTGCCGACGCGCTGTTTGGCTTTTCCAGGCCCGTTACCGGCGCGTATTTCTGGTGCCCGCCGATGCGTGGGGGCAGGCTGGACTTGTCCGCGCTTGGGTTGTGAAAATTCGGGTTGTGAAAAAATAGCCCGAATGCAAACAGCTTTGAATCCCAATCCCCGATCCCCGCTGCGCGCCAAGCTCGCGCTCTATGCTGACCTGATTCGCGTCAAGCCCCCCGTAGGCTGGCTGCTGCTGACTTGGCCGACGCTGGCCGCGCTGTGGCTGGCGGCGGGTGGTTGGCCGGGGTGGCATCTGTTCCTGATTTTTGCGGTGGGGCCGTTTTTGATGCACTCGGCGGGCTGCTGCATCAACGATGTGGCCGACCGCGAGTTCGACCGCCACGTCAAGCGTACCTTGCAGCGCCCCATCACCACCGGCAAGATGGGCGTGCCCGAGGCGCTGGCTGTCGGCGCGGTGCTGTCGCTGATCGGGCTGGGCATGGCGTTCACCATCAACTGGCAGACGGTGGTCTGCGCGGTGCCGGCGCTGCTGGTCATCATCATCTACCCGTATTCCAAGCGGTGGTTCGCCATGCCGCAAGCGATCTTGGGCGTGGCGTTCGGCTTTGGCATCCTGATGGCCTATACCGCCGTGCAGGGGCGCTTGCCGCTGGAAGCTATCGTGTTGTTCCTGGCCTCGATCGTCTATACGCTCGGCTACGACACCACCTACGCGATGGTGGACCGCGACGACGATCTAAAAATCGGCATTCAAACCTCGGCCATTACGCTGGGGCGCATGGACGTGGTGGCCGTGATGGGCTTTTACGTGATTTTTCTGGCGGTCTGGCTGGCCGTCATTGCACGGCATTTTGTGGTGGCGGGGCTGTCGCAACGTTCCCTGCTGTGGCTGTGCCTGGGCTTTGCCGCCGCCGCCGCCCAAGCGGTGTGGCATTACACGCTAATTCGCGGACGTACCCGCGAAGGCTGCCACAAGGCTTTCCTTAACAGCCACTGGATCAGTTGCGCCGCTTTCGTGGGGATCGTGTTGGGGATGGCGTGACTGGCGCAGTGGTCACGCCCCAAATTCATCGCCCAACTCTTTGGCGCGCGCAGCAGCGGCGTGCAGGGCGTTGATGAAGGTGGATTTGACGTTCGCACCATCGAGCACGGTCAATGCCGCGTGAGTGGTGCCGCCCTTGCTGGTGACGCGCTCGCGCAGGGTTGCCAGCGATTCGCTCGCTTGCTGCGCCAGCGCCGCCGATCCGGCACAGGTGGCAACGGCCAAGTGCCGCTCCTGTTCGTGCGTGAGGCCCAGTTCCACGCCCGCGGTCTGCATGGCTTCCAGCACATAAAAGACATAAGCCGGGCCGGAACCGGAAAGGGCGGTCACGGCGTCCAGCAGCGGTTCATCGGCCACCCACAACGCCTCGCCGGTGGCGCGGATAACGGCTTCGGCGTGCGCGCGGTCTGTTGCATCCACGCCCGGCGCAGCGTACAGGCCGGTCATGCCTTGCCCGATAAGCGCTGGGGTATTGGGCATGGCGCGGACGATGCGCGCGCGGACGGGCGTGTCGCCAAGGGCAGTGGCGATCCCGGCGATGCGAATGCCAGCCATGACCGACAGGTGCAGCGCCCGCCCCGCAACGCCGGCGTGACGGCGCACCGGTGCTGCGGCTAATGCGAAGCTCTGCGGCTTGACGGCCCAGACGATCAAGTCGGCCTGTTGCAGAAAATCGCCCGCGCTTTCATGCGCGGCGATGCCATATTCATGCGCGAGTTTTTCACGCACGGCGGCCAGCGGTTCGACGACTTGAATCTGACCACCGGGCAACCCGCCCCGCAGCAGGCCGCCCAGTATGGCGCTGGCCATGTTGCCGCCGCCGATAAAGGCGACGCGGGTGGTGGGGGTGAGCGCGGGCACGGTAGAGGTAGAGGCGTGAGGCATGGCGGTTATCTCCTGGCGCTAGATTGTCAGGCATGACGGGAGCGCAGGCGCGGGGCGTGACAGTTACAGGGGTTTAGGGTCGCACATGTCGAAAAAATGAGGAAATTGGAACATGCCTTGTCGACATGTCGTTGCCATCGACATGTACCGAGAACGTGTCGTAAAAACGAGAAAATTGCAGCATGTTTCATTGATATGGGGTTGCCGACGACATATACTTCAGACGTGTCGTAAAAAACTTAAAAATGCATCATGAGCGTTTGGAATCCCGGCCAACCTTACAACGATCTTCCCCCGCTGCCCCCTGCCCGAGATGTGGAAACACGCCCCGTTCTGAAGCAGTGCATTGCCGCACGCGCGGCGCTGGCCGAACTTAAGCAGGCGGCGGAGTTGATTCCCAATCAAGGTGTTCTCATCAATGCCTTGCCGTTGCTGGAAGCGCGGGCAAGCTCCGAGATTGAAAACATCGTGACGACGACAGACAGCTTGTTCCGCTACCGCGATGCCGGTGAGCGCGCCGATCCGGCCACGCGCGAAGCGTTGCGCTACGGAAGCGCGTTGATGGAAGGATTTCGCTTTCTCAAGGAAACGCCGTTCAATACGCGCATGGCCGAGCAGGTTTGTACGCGCATCAAGGGCGTGCAGATGCAGGTGCGGCGGATACCGGGGACGGCCCTGGTCAATGACCAGACCGGTGAGATGATTTACACGCCGCCACTGGGCGAGGATTTGTTGCGCGACAAGCTGGCCAATTGGGAGCGTTATCTGCACGACGAAACGCGCGATGTGGATCCCTTGGTGCGCATGGCCATCGGTCACTATCAATTCGAGGCCATCCATCCGTTCACCGACGGCAATGGCCGCACGGGCCGGGTACTGAATAACCTGTTTCTGATTCAGGAGGGACTGCTGACGCTGCCGATCCTCTACCTCAGTAGATACATCATCAACAACAAGCCGGATTACTACCGGTTGCTCCTGGCGGTGACGCGCGAGCAGGATTGGGAGCCTTGGCTGATTTATATGCTGCGCGGCATCGAAGAAACCGCGCGCTGGACCACGGCGAAAATTGCGGCAATTCGCCAACTATCGGTGCTTACTGCCCAGCACGTTCGGCAGGCGGCGGCAAAAATTTACAGCCGCGAATTGGTGGATCTGATTTTCGATTTGCCCTATTGTCGTATTCAGAACGTGGTGGGCAAAGGGATTGCGGAGCGCCAGGCAGCATCACGCTATCTCAAGCAGCTCGCTGCTATCGGCGTGCTGCGCGAGCTGACGTTGGGCCGTGAAAAGCTGTTTATCCATTCCAGGCTGTTGCACTTGCTGACGCACGACGACAACGCCATTGCCCCCTATTTATGAGAGGCGGGCTGATTAGAATCAAGACGGTGACGGCCCCTTATATCCATCCCCAAACCTTCGACGTGATCGTGATCGGCGGCGGGCACGCTGGTACGGAAGCGGCGCTGGCCGCCGCGCGCATGGGGTGCGCCACGCTGCTATTGACGCACAGCCTGGAAACGCTGGGGCAGATGAGCTGCAACCCCAGCATCGGCGGGATCGGCAAGGGCCATCTGGTCAAGGAAGTGGATGCGCTCGGCGGCGCGATGGCGTTGACCACGGACGAGGCGGGCATCCAGTTCCGCATCCTCAACGGCAGCAAAGGCCCTGCCGTGCGGGCCACGCGCGCACAGGCGGACCGGGCGCTGGAACGGGCGGCGATCCGGCGGCGGCTGGAAAATCAGCCCGGCCTGTGGCTGTTCCAGCAGGCGGTCGATGACCTGATGGTGGAGGGCGAGCGCGTCACCGGCGCGGTGACGCAGGCGGGTATTGCTTT
>JAIRRE010000119.1 GCA_031256125.1 Burkholderiaceae bacterium | reverse complement strand
CATAGTGATCCGGTGGTTCTGTATGGAAGGGCCATCGCTCAACGGATAAAAGGTACTCTGGGGATAACAGGCTGATACCGCCCAAGAGTTCATATCGACGGCGGTGTTTGGCACCTCGATGTCGGCTCATCTCATCCTGGGGCTGTAGCCGGTCCCAAGGGTATGGCTGTTCGCCATTTAAAGAGGTACGTGAGCTGGGTTCAAAACGTCGTGAGACAGTTTGGTCCCTATCTTCCGTGGGCGCTGCAGATTTGAGAAAGCCTGCTCCTAGTACGAGAGGACCGGAGTGGACGCACCCCTGGTGTACCTGTTGTCACGCCCGTGGCATCGCAGGGTAGCTATGTGCGGAAGAGATAACCGCTGAAAGCATCTAAGCGGGAAACTCGTTTCAAGATGAGATCTGCCGGGGCCTTGAGCCCCCTAAAGAGTCGTTCAAGACCAGGACGTTGATAGGTCGGGTGTGGAAGCGCAGTAATGCGTTAAGCTAACCGATACTAATTGCTCGTGCGGCTTGACCCTATAACTTTGATCTGTCGATCAAGGGTTGTGCCATGTGACTCAATCAAGATTTATCTGATTCGGCTTTATGAATTGGCTGTCTAGTTTTTTGAACTGGATGGCGACAAGTTATGCCTGATGACCATAGCGAGGTGGTACCACGCCTTCCCATCCCGAACAGGACAGTGAAACGCCTCTGCGCCGATGATAGTGCGGATTCCCGTGTGAAAGTAGGACATTGTCAGGCTACTACAGCGAAAGCGCCCGGTTCCCAAGCGGATCCGGGCGCTTTTTTATTGTGCGCCCGCTGTGCGAGGGCGCACGTACCGTGCTAAACCTACAATGCGTTCATGAATACCCGAGATTTTTCTATTGAGCGGCTGGCGATTGCCAAGAGCCGCCTGCTCACGCCTTTTGGTTTGGACGAAAGCCAGATTCTGGCGACGTTGCGCGGCATTGCGGCGCGCGGGATTGATGACGCCGACCTCTACTTCGGTTATACCCGCGCCGAGGGCTGGAGTTTGGAAGAAGGCATAGTCAAGACGGGCAGTTTTTCGATTGACCAAGGCTTTGGCGTGCGGGCTGTGGCGGGTGAGAAGACCGCATTTGCTTATTCGGATGATATTTCGCAGGCTGCGCTGACCGATGCGGCAGATACGGTGCGCTCCCTTGCCGGCTCCGGTGACGCGGGCACGGTCGAAGTGGCGCGCCGCAGCGGGAAACGCTCCAAGCCGGCCGCTCATGCGCTGTATGGTGCCGATGACCCTATCGGTTCACTGGACAGCGCCGCCAAAGTTCAGTTATTGGGGCAGGTCGAACATGCGGCCCGCGCGCGTGATCCGCGCATCGTGCAGGTCATGGCCGGCCTTGCCAGTGAATACGATGTGATGCTGGTCGCGCGGCTCGATGGCACGCTGGTTGCCGATGTGCGCCCGCTGGTGCGGCTGTCGCTCACGGTGATCGCGGAGCAAAATGGCCGCCGCGAAATGGGGTCATCGGGTGGTGGCGGGCGTTTCGGCCTGGGGTATTTCGACGAGGCGATTATTGGCCGTTATGTCGATGAAGCTGTACAGGCTGCGCTGGCCAATCTGGAGTCCCGTCCCGCGCCAGCCGGTGAAATGGATGTGGTGCTCGGTCCCGGCTGGCCCGGCGTGTTGCTGCACGAGGCTGTCGGGCACGGGCTGGAAGGTGATTTCAACCGCAAAGGGTCGAGCGCTTTCAGCGGAAGGGTCGGTCAGCGTGTTGCCGCCAAGGGCGTCACGGTACTCGACGATGGCACGTTACCAGATCGGCGTGGCAGCCTGAATGTGGACGACGAGGGCTGTCCCACCCAGCGCAATGTGCTGATTGAAGACGGCATCTTGCGTACCTACTTGCAGGATGCGCTCAATGCGCGGCTGATGGGCGTCAAGCCTACAGGCAATGGCCGGCGCGAAAGTTACGCTCACGCACCGATACCGCGCATGACCAACACCTACATGCTGGCGGGGGACAAGGATCCGCGCGAAATCATCGCCAGCCTCAAGAGGGGTCTGTATGCCACCAACTTTGGCGGCGGGCAGGTGGACATTACCAGCGGGAAATTCGTGTTTTCCGCCAGCGAAGCCTGGTGGGTTGAAAACGGCAAGATTCAATACCCGGTCAAAGGCGCCACCATTATTGGCAGTGGCCCGGAATCACTCAAAAAAATCAGCATGATCGGCAACGACCTGCGGCTTGATTCCGGTGTTGGCACCTGCGGCAAGGACGGTCAAAGCGTACCCGTGGGCGTGGGCCAACCCACGCTGCGGCTGGATGGTGTTACGGTGGGCGGCACTGGCGCGGCTTGAGTGGTATAGTTACTACACCATGCAGCAACGTTCGTGGTTCGGTTTTTACTTTTGGTTCTCAGTCCCCGGCGGACGAGAGGCGAGCGTATAAACCAATGATTTGAACGCAAGCTGTCCTCTCCAAACCGCCGCGCGGATACCGCCCGGCGGTTTTTTATTGCCTGATTGCTTTTTAGGAGTCACATCCCCATGAATGCCGCCGCCGTACCGCATCCGCACGACCGCACCAGCGAAACCGATGACGAACGAATCCAGGAGATTTCCGTGCTGCCGCCGCCCGAGCATCTGATCCGCTTCTTTCCCATCCGCGGCACAGCTGTGGAAACACTTATCACGCGAACACGCCGCGCCATCCGCGAGATTGTGGCGGGGCGCGATGACCGGTTGCTGCTCATCGTTGGCCCGTGCTCCATCCATGACCCCGAAGCCGCGCTCGACTACGCCCGACGTTTAAAGCCGTTGCGCCAACGCTACGCCGACCGGCTGGAAATCGTGATGCGCGTCTATTTCGAGAAACCGCGCACCACTGTGGGCTGGAAGGGCCTTATCAACGACCCGTATCTGGACAAGAGCTTCCGTATCGACGAGGGTCTGCGCATCGCGCGACAACTGCTGATCGACATCAACCGCATTGGCGTGCCGGCGGGCAGCGAATTTCTGGACGTGATCTCTCCACAGTACATCGGCGACCTCATCAGTTGGGGCGCGATTGGCGCGCGCACCACTGAAAGTCAGGTGCACCGCGAACTGGCATCGGGCCTGTCGGCGCCCATCGGCTTCAAAAACGGCACCGACGGTAATTTGAAAATCGCCATAGACGCCATTCAGGCCGCCGCCCGTCCGCATCACTTTTTATCGGTGCACAAAAGCGGCCAGGTCGCCATCGTTCACACCGAGGGCAACCACGATTGCCACGTCATCCTGCGCGGTGGCAAGGCGCCCAACTACGACGCGGCCAGCGTGGCCGCGGCTGCGCGTGATTTGGAAAGCGCCGGCCTGCGTCCGGCGGTCATGATCGACACCAGCCACGCCAACAGCAACAAGCAGTACCTGCGGCAAATGGAGGTGGCGCGTGATATTGGCGCACAGATCGCGGGCGGTTCGCGGACCATCTTCGGCGTCATGGTGGAAGGCCACATCCAGCCAGGCGCACAGACATTCACCCCCGGTCAGGATGATCCGACCCAACTTGAATATGGCAAAAGTATCACCGACGCATGTCTGGGCTGGGACGATACCGTGACGCTGATTGACGATTTGGCGCGAGCGGCGCGGGTGCGGCACACGGGGAAATAATGGAAGGCGTGTGTTTTGCGTACTCGACGCCCGACGCCGGAGCTGGCTCCCTTGCTTACACCATCCCCAGTTTGCGCAGCCGTTCCACATGCGCCAGCAGCGAGCGTTTGGCCTTGGACCAGGCGGTGGCGGGTGTGTCGCCGTAAGCGCGGGCAACCCAGCGGTCGAGGTTGCCTTGCGGGTCGGCGCGCAACGCGGCCAGCACTTTGGCTTCGCGCGCTAGGCGGTGCGCCGTCAAACGCGCAATGGCGTCACGCAGGTTACTTATCACGTGGCCGTGCGCCGGAAGCGCAAAGCCAATACCGCCCCGCGCGCAGGCCGCGTCCAGTTTGGCCAGGGAATCAAGATACGCGCTCATGTCGCCATCGGGCGGATCGACGATGGTGGTACTGCCGTTCAGGATATGGTCGCCGGAAAACAGCAGCGCGTCCTCCTCCAGTACCAGGCAAATGTGGTTGGCCGCGTGGCCGGGCGTGAAGATGACGCGCAGGGTATGCGTGATGCCGTTCGCGCCAGTGAGCGTCAGGCACTCGTTATCGTGCAACGCGCGGTCGGGCCGAAAGGCGTGATCGGGCGCGGCGGTTGGGGCAGAAGGCAGACCCAGGATCGGCGGCTGGTCCTCGCCGCGCTGTTGACACAGCGCTTGCAGCGGCTGTGCGCCGGGTGCATGATCCGGGTGCGAATGGGTACAGACGATGGCGCGGATTTGGCTCCCCGCGTCATGTACGGCCTGCCACAGCCGTTCAATGTGTACCGCGTTATCGGGGCCGGGGTCGATGACGATGAAGCCGCTGGCGGCATCGCCCACCAGATAGCTGTTGGTGCCCGGCCCAGTCATGAAGCTGGCGTTAGGTGCGGTCAGCCGCAGCACATTTTTCAGCAGCGGCACTGTACGCTCGGATTGCCAGTCGAGTGTGTGTGGATAGTTTGCGTCCGATCCGGTCAACGTCAACTCGCCGAACGGCGGTTCGTGCGGTTCAACCGTAACCAATTGCCCCGCGCGCAGACCAGTTATCAGACCAGCGGCACTCCATGAATCGCCGGGTGGGTACAACAACTGGCTGGCGCGGGGCATGGGCACGGTTCAAACAGCCATTACTGGGCAGCGCTGGCGGCTGCGGCCTTGGCGTTGGCTTTTTTGCTGTGCTTGCCGCCGTGCTTTTTCGCGGTTGACGCGCTAGCCGGAGATGCTGGCTCGGCCGCTGGTGCGGTTACGGCATTGGATGTTTGGGCCGATGATTTGGTGGATTTGGCCGACTTTTGAGACGCTGTGGTTGACGTGCCTTGATAGGCTGCGCCGCCGATGGTTAATCCCTCGGCTGAAAATTTAGCGGCGTTCTTGTTGCCGATGCCTTTGACGCGCGAGATGAAATCATTCCAATCTTTGAATGCTCCGCCTTGTTGGCGGGCATCAATGATCCGGCCCGCGATGGCCGGGCCGATACCCTTGAGGGCATCCAGATCGGCGGAACTGGCCGTGTTGGCATCCACGTTGGCCGCAAAGGCCGTGGCGGCATAGAACAGAAAGGCGATGATCGCCAGCAATTTCTTGAACATAGGGAAAAAACCTCCTGAAAAAGTAAATAGTCGCGGGGCGCTATCGGCGCGCGACATCATGCCCAAGATTGTGGATTTGGGCAAGCGTTTGTATCACACCAATATCCATTGCACGAATGTCCCAGGCGAGGTATTCCATAGGCAAAAGCAGCGCCAGGGCATAGTCGGAGCCGACTCGCCTTGGCATGAATGAGCACACTGTGCCCAGAGCCTTGAACTTGAGGCGCCCAGTAGGTGTTTCGCCGCAGGCTTCGATGCCGATCAGACAAGGAGCTTTGTGGGCAGAGTATTGGAGAGAAAGCGCAGGCTTGTTCAAGGTTGCTTTAGCAACAATCCAAGCCCAAGCGCCACCATGACCAGGCCGGTGAAACGTCTTTGCCAGATCAGGAAATCCGGTCTGCGAAACAGCCACTGTCCGACCGTGCCGGAAGCCAGCGCCACTGTGCCCAGAGACACAATGCCGGCGAGCTTTTGCATGGAGCCGAATATCAACAATTGCAGCCACACCGGCCCGGATGCAGGGTCCACGAATTGCGGCAGAAACGCGAACATGAACAGGAATGACTTGGGATTGGTCAAGTTGTTGATGGCGCCTTGCCGCAATGCCTGTCCGGGCGTGGAAACGCTGGTTGCGACCGGTTTTTTCAGCCCGTTCCTGCTGGCCTGGATCATTTTGGCGCCAAGATAAAACAAATAAGCCGCGCCGATCCA
Source organism: Burkholderiaceae bacterium (assembly GCA_031256125.1). GTDB lineage: Bacteria > Pseudomonadota > Gammaproteobacteria > Burkholderiales > Burkholderiaceae_C > Ottowia. Next base: position 1,480 of record JAIRRE010000119.1, on the reverse strand, counting down.
CCGCAGCGCCACCAGGCTGACGGGATGCGCCTGGAGCAGGGACGACACCCCCAGTACCAGCAGTCCGAGCTGAACGACGCCCGAAACAAAAACGATCCCCAGAACCGTGAAAATGGCAACTTTGCGCCCCTGCCCGACACCCCTGGCCAACACCAGCATCATGTCGGGGCCTGGGGCAATTTCCAAAAAGAACAACGCCGTCAGAAAAGTCAAAAAAGCCGCAGCACTTGGCATTTTTTCTGGTTCCTGAGGATTGCGGAGGGGAAGGGCGATTCGGCAAATTGACTTGGCGTCCCAAGGCAACGCGGAATAAGTCTGCGCGAGCGGACACCCTTGGATTTTGAGATAAGCTGGGGAAACCGCAAAATACGGCGATACCCGGTGGTATTGCGAACATTTACAACCAGGCAGATCGCCCAAAGCCAAGCAGCGCCCGCCGCGACGGGCTTGTTCAACATTGCCATAATACCGCCAGCCGCGTCAGGGCAAAGCGGCATTTCAGCCCGGTCCGGCAGAGGCTCCGCACAAGTCACCCAGTTGATGTACCGGTTATGATTTACCTCCCCCCTAACCCAGAGGAGACGCCATGAGACCTCTCACCCGCCTAGTGAAATTTTTCCTGTTTGTCGCCGCACTGTGCTTGACGGTTGCCGCCGCGCAGGCGCAAGACCTGCTCGATACCGTCAAAAGCGCGGGCGTGCTGAAGGTCGCGATGGAAGGCACATACCCGCCCTTCGACTCCCGCAACAGCGACGGTCAACTTGTAGGTTTTGATGTCGATGTTGCCAAGGCGGTCGCGGCACGCTTGGGCGTCAAGCCCCAGTTCATCACCACTGAGTGGAGCGGAATCCTTGCCGGTCTGGAAACGGGCAAATTCGATGTGATCGTCAACCAGGTCACGATCACGCCCGAACGCAAACAGGCGCTGGACTTCAGCCAGCCATACACCTTTTCCGCCGCGCAACTGATCCAGCGCGCCAACGACAAGCGCCAATTTACTGCGCTGACGGACTTCAAGGGCGACAAGAAGATCGGCGCGACCCTGGGCACCAACTACGATCTGATGGTGCACGCCGTGCCGGGCATCAATGCCAATACCTACCCTGGCGCGCCGGAGAAACTCAATGATCTGGTGAGCGGGCGGATCGACGCCACGATTGATGACCGGCTGATGGTGCCTTACATCATCAAGACATCGAACATGCCCATACGGGCGGGCGCCACGCTCAAAGGGGCCAATCAAGAGATGGGTATTCCGTTCCGCAAAGGAAACCCGAAATTCGCCAAGGCTCTCGATGATGCGCTCAATGCCATGCGTCAGGATGGCACGCTGCACAAGATTTCGATGCAGTGGTTTGGCGTGGACGTGACCCAGCCCGTTGGCAACTAACCCGTCGCGCTGCCCGTCGGCATGGGCTGGCGCTCATGCCGCAGCCTGTTTTTAGAAAAACGTCACCCGTAAAAAATACCCCATGAACGG
>JAIRRE010000105.1 GCA_031256125.1 Burkholderiaceae bacterium | reverse complement strand
CTTGTGCTGCGCGGCTTCGGCGCGGGATTTTTCCTGCCATTCATCGACGAAACGGTGCGCGGCGTTGCACGCGCGGTCAAACCGCTTCCACAGCGCCAAGTTGGGCGCTCCACCTTGATCGGCGGTTTTCCACTCCTCGCGCAGTTTGCGGATCACGTCCTGCAACTTGCGGCCGGTGAAGGCGGGAATGAGATCGGCGTCAGAGGCTTCCTGCTCGGCTTTGGGTTCGGCGCTGGCTTGATCGCTGGCGGCTTGTTCGAGGGTGGATTCTGCCTGCGCCGCAAGGACTTCCGGCGCTGGCGCCGCGCTTTCAGGCGACGTTTCGAGCGATGTTTCAGGCAATGTTTCCGGCAGGGTCATGACCGCTTCCGGCACATCGGCGGCAGGGACTGCATCGGGCGGTTGCGCAGCCTGAGGTTCAGCCGGTTCAGACGTTACCGGCGCCGACGCTGGTTCCAGTTCCTCCTGGACGGGCAGCTGCGCTACCGCATCCAGCACAGGCGCGGCGGCTTCCTTGGCCGCGCTCCGTTTGACTTTTCGCCGCACCAGCAGCGCCTCGGCGCGAGCGACGAGCTGTTCGCGCAACTGGTCGGCGCTCCAGCGTTGCCAGCCTTCCAATTCACCAGCCGAAACAAGCGCGGCGTGCACGCGCGCGGCCAAGGCGTCATCAATCAACCGCCCGTGCATTTTCAGCGACTGGCGCAGCGCCTGCGTGGCACTGTGCATATTCTTGGTGTGGCCGCTGGCGACGGCTTGTTCCAGCAGCATCACGCCCGTTTCCACGGCCTGCGTGGCGGTGGCAATTTGTTCGGGCGTCGGCGCGTGCCTGGATTTGGCCGGTTTGGCTTCAGCCGTATCCGCGGCCAGCGCGGCGGCGCTGCGTGCGCGCGCGATTTCGTCAGCCCACACCGGCACCGGCGGCAATGGCGCGGCGCCGTCCTGATCGGCGGCAACAGCCAAATTGAGCGCGTTGCCAAACGCCTCCCATACCGCGGTCAACTGGTTTTGCGCGCCTTCCAGATGCGACGGGTAACGCAAATCGACACTCGGCCATTGCGGGTCCGCGGAAATGGCGCGCGCCTGCGCGTGCCAGTGCTCGGCGTCGTCAGCCAGCGCCTGGCGCACAGTTTGCGCCTCGTGCCACGGTTTAGTGGAAAGTAGTTCGATGCGCTGCGCCAGCAACACCGCCGCTTCGCACTGCACCGAAACGCGCTTTTGCAAATCCTCGATCTGGTTGGTGCGCTCCATCAACCGCGCGCGCAAGCCCGCCAGCGGCTCGCGCGAAAGCGGCGCACCGGCACGGGCCGCATCGCGCTGCCAAGCCAGCGCATCGGCGATGTTCAGGCGCGCGGTGGCCAAAAGCGCTTCGGCCTTGGCGGCCCATTCGTCCATGACAGCTTCCTGCGAGCGCTCGCGCCGCAACTCATCGAGCTTTTCGCGCAAAGGCCGGGCCGCGCCCTTATCCTTGGCGGCCAGTTCTTTGTAGACGGCATGTAACTGATCGGGGGCTGGATTGGCGGCCAGCCATGCGCGCAAGCGCTGCGCGCGCTCACCCGATGTGGCGGCGGAAAACACGCCGCCGGTCAGTGCGTCGAGCGGATGTGCCGATGGCACGGAGGAAGCTGTGGGGTCAGACGCGCTCGCGTCCGATGGGAATTCGCCCATTTTGGGGTCGTCGCTGGAAGTAGGAAACATGTTGGAAACTAATCAAAGCGCGGAAAATACGCGCCATCGCAAGCGAAAAAGCGTATTTTGCCGGGATTGGGCGTTTTGTCCACACCAAACGGAAATCTGCCAGCGTCCGTCTTGTCCGGGCGGGTCAGGATGCGCCCGCCGCGAGGGACTTATTCCGTGTTGCCTTAAACCTGGGTGGCGGCCAGTCCGGCCCCGGTAACGCCGCGTTTGGCGGCAAAGCGCCGGGCGGCGGGAACCTCGGACGGGACGGTTTTGCGCGGCGCGGCGATTTTTCCGGCGGCGATATTGGCTTGATCGCAGCGTTGCCGAATGTGCGCCAGCGCTTCTTGCACCTGGTCGATCAGGATCAAGCACAGGTCGCCCGCTTGCAAACGACCCAGTGCGTGGTCGATGGCGGCAAATTCGCCGCGGACTTCCTCGACCTGGGTAATGCGCACCGCGCCTTGCAGTCCCTGACGCAGCAAGGCCAGCACTTCGCCATCCGCGCGGCCCCGCTGACAGGCGTCCTGATACAGGATTACCTCGTCGAACGCCGTGCCCAGCATTCGGGTTTGCTCGCGGATGTCTTGGTCGCGCCGGTCGCCTGCGCCGCTGATGACGACCGAACGCTTACGCGCTGGCAGGTTTTCGACGCTGGCGATCAACGCGGCAATGGCGTCGGGGTTGTGGCCGTAGTCGGCAATCAGCGTCGCCCCCGCATGGTCAAATAGGTTGAAGCGTCCGGGCACGCCCTGCATATCGCTGACGAAAGTGGCCAGGCCTTTCTGGATCGCCTCCCACGGCGCGCCGACAGCCCATGCGGCGCCGACTGCGGCCATGACGTTTTCGACTTGAAAACCGATGCGGCCTTGCCGGGTCAGCGGAATGCGCGCGAGCGGCAGGCGTTTTTCAAACGCCCCTTCGGCACATACCAAATCACCTTTTTCGATGAATACCACGCGCTTGCCTTGCGCGCGGTGAGTAGCAATGACCGGGTGTTGACCATCCTGCGCGAAAAAGGTGACGCGGCCCGGGCAGTGCCCGGCCATGGCGGCCACGGCCGGGTCGGCGGCGTTGAGCACCGCCGTGCCGGTGGGCGCGACGTTCAGAACGATGACGCGCTTCAAAACCGACAGGTCTTCCAGCGTGGTGATGTAGTTCAGGCCCAGATGGTCGCCCTTGCCCAGGTTGGTAACTACGGCGACCTGGCACTGGTCGAACGCCAAGCCTTCGCGCAACAAGCCACCGCGCGCGGTTTCCAGCACCGCCGCGTCCACGTCGGGGTGCGCCAACACATTGCGCGCACTGCGCGGGCCGGAGCAGTCGCCCGAGTCGATCTGGCGGCTACCCACGTAAACGCCGTCGGTATTGGTCATGCCCACGCGCAGTCCTTGCGCCTTGAGCAGGTGCGCCGTCAAGCGCACGGTAGTGGTTTTGCCGTTGGTGCCGGTCACGGCAATGACCGGAATGCGTCCATCGTCACCCGCCGGGAACATGTGATTGATGACCGCCGCGCCCACGTCGCGTCCCTTGCCGAACGAGGGCGAGAGGTGCATTCGCAGCCCCGGCGCGGCGTTGACCTCGACGATGCCGCCGCCTTGCGCTTCAAGCGGCTGGAGCACCGATTCACACACCACGTCCACGCCGCAAATGTCCAGCCCCACAGTTTGCGCGGCTTCGATGGCGCGCGCGGCCAAGTCCGGGTGCACGCTGTCGGTAACGTCGGTGGCGGTACCGCCGGTGGATAAATTGGCGTTGTTGCGCAAAACCACCCGCTGCCCCTTGGACGGTACGCTGTCAGCGGACAGGTTCTGCGCGGCCAAGCGCGCCTGGGCAATGGCGTCGATGCGGATTTTGGTCAGCGACGTGCCGTGACCAACGCCCCGGCGCGGATCCTGGTTGACCTGGGCGACCAGCTCGCGCACGGTGTGCTGGCCATCGCCAATAACCAGCGGCGGTTCGCGCCGCGCGGCGGCCACCAGCTTGTTGCCCACCACCAGCAGCCGAAAGTCGCTGCCGGGCAGATATTTTTCGACCATCACCGCGCCGTATTCG
>JAIRRE010000095.1 GCA_031256125.1 Burkholderiaceae bacterium | reverse complement strand
GACCAAGGCTTTGCACAACTGGACATCGCCGAACTCGCGCCGGACATCGTGCGTCTGGCGGACCGGCACTTCGCCGGCATCAACCACGGCGTCTCCGGCCAACGTGGCGTCCATGTGTTTTATACAGACGGGCGCAACTACCTGCTGACGCAAAACAAACGCTACGACCTCATCACCATCGAACGGACCAGTATCTGGTCCGCCGGCGCGGCCAACCTCTACAACCGGGAGTTCTACCAAATCGCCGCCACGCGCCTGGCTCCCGGCGGCGTGCTGCAACAGCGGGTGCCGTTGCACCATATGCGGCCCATCGACTTCATCACCCTGGTCAACTCCGCGCGCGCGGTTTTCAAATACGTCAACTTCTACGTGGGCGGCGGGCAAGGTATTTTGGTCATCACCAACGACACCGCAGCGGCGGTGCAAAACCCGGCGGCGGAAGCTGTGCTTACGCGCGGTTTGCAAGCCGCCCACGCCACGGCTACCGTGCCCGGTCTGAAAGCAAGCCTGGTCGCCGACGCCAACGCCGTGGACCAGATGCTCACCCGCAAACTCGGCCCCGCCGGGGAACGCCTGTTCCTCTCCACCGACAACAACCTGTATCTGGAATACGCCACGCCCAAAGGTAACGCGGTCACGACCGACACCGCCCAGCAAATTCTGGGACTGTTCACCAGCCCATCCGCCGCTGCGGGACCAGTTGCAAGCGTTGCATCAGTGCAACAATTCGCATCGGCGGCGTCGGCACGCGCCCGCCTGGCGCGTAACCCGGGCGGCGCGTAGACGACCTGTTCCTCATCCTTGACCCGTTGCCAATCTCGGCACCCGCCAGCTACCGGGACATTGGTGATGCCGGTGTGCCAACAATCAAGCTCGGCTTGCTACAAGGCTGGTGGGTGGGAAGATCAAATCCGCAACCCATTGATCCAAAAGCGTGCGCAGACCAACGTATCATCCAAGTTGGACAGCGTGGAACCGACGCTTTATGATGATAAGTTGGTCGTGGTCAACCCGGCGGATACCACCGGGCGCGGCGGCAAAATCTTCGCTATCAACAACGAAGGCAAGCCGGTTGTCAAAACGCCTGATCCGCGACGCGGGCCGGTAGTGGATGCAGCCGGACAACCAGGATCAACGGCGCTTCACGCCCAAGGGATGCGTCGAGAATTGCATCATCGTGGGCCGGATCGTACATCGGCAGAGCGACTGGATTTAGCCTAACCTTTCTTGGAGATACGTTATGAAATCCACCACCACCCTTGCTGCGGCATGTGCTGCGGCGGTGCTGTTGTTGTCTGGCTGCGCAACTTTTTATTCTCCTGTGGTTGATCCCAATAGCGTTGGGAACATGGATGCGTACCGTGCGAATCTCGCGGAATGCAACAGATACGCCAATCAAATCAGTGTCGGCCAGAGCGTGGCTGGCGGCACGATACTGGGCGCATTGCTGGGCGCGGCAATAGGCGCGGCAGCCGGGGATCGCCAATCATTTGCGCGCTTTGGCGCGGTCGTTGGCGCGGCGCAGGGCGGAACGGCGTCAGCGAACGCGGCCGTAATGACCCAGGCGCAAATCGTGCGTAACTGTCTTGCGGGGCGTGGCTATGTCGTGCTCGACGGGCCTGTGACGGTTCCTCTCGGCGGGATGGCCCACCCACCCGCCCCCGTCAGCGCCCCACCCAGCAGTTCAGCGCCATGATGGGCGCGAATATCGCCGCCGGCCTGCTTCAGGACAAAGACGATATCGACACTGAAGTTGTCAAAACCACATCCGCCACCACGCCTTGCCCTACCGCTGTTTCCTGCGGGATGTACACCGTATCCAACCCGTTTCCATCATCATCGGCTTTACCGCCGAAACCTTGACCAATCTGCACCAACCCCAGTCCCGGCGCGCACGTGCGCAGTTATGCTGGTGACTGTCCCCAAGGTTACTCACCGGAACTGTGGATAGCGGCCATCAGCGCGGCGATAGCCGCCGCCAACACCATCGCCGCTGCGGTAAAGCATTACCATCCCGCAGGCCGTACCCGATGTTCCTCATTGCATCGCCTTTTGCGCGTCGGCCAGTGGGCCGGCCTTGCCAGAGATCAAAAGGGTTTCGCCGCCTTCAATTACTGTGTCGCCATCAACGGCGGTCAGTGCAACGCCATTCCGGCGCAGGCTGAGGATGTGAATGGCGTGCGCATGCAACAGGTCCCCCAGCGCTTCGCCCACCGTGTGGCCGGCCAGGTACGCGGGTACGGTCAGGGTAAGCAGGCGTTCGGTTTCGAGCGCATCTTCACCCTCATCGTCTTCCGCGCCGCGAAAGTACCAACGCAGCAGGGCATAGCGCGCTTCGCGCTGCTGTTGCACCATGCGTCGCACGCGCCGGATCGGTACTCCCGCCAAGACCAAGGCGTGGCTGGCCAGCATCAGCGAACCTTCCATCGCTTCGGGCACGATTTCGGTCGCGCCGGCCTGACGCAGTTTTTCCAGATCGCGGTCAGTCTGCGTGCGCACCAGCACCGGCACTTGCGGCGCCAGCTGCCGGATCACGGCCAGCGTCTTCAGCACGCGCGGCTCGTCCAGATAGGTCAGTGCCACGGCACGCGCGCGGTGAATGCCTGCCGCCAGCAGCGCCTGCGTCTTGCTGGCATCACCATAAGCTACCGGACTGCCCGCGCCGGCGGCCTGCCGTACCAGATCGGGGTCCAGGTCCAGCGCCATGTAGGCGATCCCTTCACGCTCCAGTATCCGTGCAAGACCCTGGCCGCTGCGGCCATAGCCGCAAATCACCACGTGCGCCGAGGTGTTGATTGACTGGCGCGCGATTTGCGTCATTTGCAGCGACTGTTGCATCCATTCACTGGCGACCAACCGCATCACGATGCGGCCCGAGGCCATGATGATGAAGGGCGTGGCAAGCATCGAAATAACCATCGCCGCCAGCGCCGGGTTGAACAAACGGGGCGCGATCAGCCCTTCGCGCTGTCCGAGCGCCAGCAGCACGAAGCCGAATTCGCCCGCCTGCGCCAGATACAGTCCGGTGCGCAGCGCTACGCCGCTGCTCGCGCCCAGCACACGCGCCAGCCCGGCGACCAGCAGCAGCTTGAACAACACCGGCCCGAGCAGCAGCAGCAGCACGAATGGCCATTGCAGCAGTACCAGCCGCCAGTCCAGCAGCATGCCGATGGTGATGAAAAACAGCCCCAGCAGTACGTCATGGAACGAGCGGATTTCCGCTTCCACCTGATACTTGAATTCGGTCTCCGAAATCAGCACGCCGCAGATAAAGGCGCCCAGGCCCATCGACAACCCCGCCTGCTCTGTCAGCCAGGCCAGGCCAAGCGTGAGCAGCAGCACGTTGAGCACGAACAGTTCTTCGGACTTGCGCCGCGCCACCAGCGTCAGCCACCAGCGCATTACGCGCGGGCCGCCCCACAGCAGCACGGCGATCAGCGCGCCGGCTTTGAGCGCGCCCAGCAACAATGCCCCGGCCAGGCGTTCGGGCGAACTGCCCAGCGCCGTCACCAGAATCACCAGCGGCACCACCGCCAGGTCTTGCAGCAGCAGCACACCCATCACGCGCTGGCCGTGAGCTGATTCCAGCTCCATGCGGTCGGCCATCAGCTTGACCACGATCGCGGTACTGCTCATCGCCATCGTGCCCGACAGCGCCAGCGCCTGCCGCCAGCCCAGATGCCAGCGACCTGGCAGCCAGCGCGCCAGCGCTGCCGCCGCCAGTGTGGCGATCAGCATCGTCAGCGCCACTTGCGCCAGCCCCAGGCCGAATACGTGTCGCCGCATCGCGCGCAAGCGCGGCAGACTGAATTCCAGCCCGATCACGAACATCAGGAACACCACGCCGTATTCGGCCAGATGTTTGATACTGTCGGCGTCCTGCCCAAAGGCCAGCCCCAGCGTGTGCGGCTCCATCACCACGCCTGCCAGCAGATACCCCAGAATCGCCGGCAGCTTGAGCCAGCGGCAAGCCGCCACACCCAGCACGGCGGCCAGCAAATAAACCAGCGTCAGTTCCAAGGCGCCCATGATGGGTGAATGCTAATGGAGACGGAGCAGATTTGCGCGTTGGGACAGGCGCGGGTTGCGACAGTTAAGCAACGAATCTCACAACCCCAGCCGCTCGCACAACGCCAGGACCGGCCCGGCCTGGTTGAGGGTGTAGCAGTGCAGCCCCGGCGCACCGCCGTCGATCAGGCGCTGGGACAGCGCCGCCACCACGTCCAGACCGAAGGCGCGGATGGTCTGCGGATCGCCGCCATCGAGTGACTGCAAGCGCAGCCGCAGCCAGCGTGGAATTTCCGCGCCGCACGCATCTGAAAAACGCAGCAATTGCGCGGCGTTGGTAATCGGCATGATGCCTGGCACGATGGGCGCGGCAATGCCCAGCTTGCGCGCCTCTTGGACAAAGCGAAAGTAGGCGTCGGCGTTGAAAAAATATTGCGTGATGGCCGAATCGGCCCCGGCATTTACCTTGGCGGCGAAAGCGCGTAAATCGTCTTGCGGATTGCGCGCTTGCGGGTGCATTTCCGGGTAGCACGCCACCTCGATATGAAAATGCCGCCCGGACTCGGCGCGGATAAAGGCAACCAGATCGCTGGCATATTGAAATTCCCCGCCCAACCCAAAGCCGCTGGGCAGATCGCCGCGCAATGCGACCAATCGCCGCACGCCCATGTCCCGCAGCGCCACCAGGTTGGCGCGCATGGATTCGCGCGTCGCGCCGATACAGGAAATGTGGCTGGCCGCCGCCACGCCCTCGGCCAAAATCTGGCGTACGGTGTCGAACGTTCCCGCCTGCGTCGAACCGCCTGCGCCGTAAGTCACCGAACAAAACTGCGGGCCGGCGGCGTAGAGTTGCGCGCGGGCCGCGCATAACTTGCGCGCGCCCTCGGGCGTTTTGGGTGGAAAGAATTCAAAGCTGATGGGAACAGGCAGGGCCATCGTGCATCCAGACAAAAAGATCAATCATCCTAAAACGGCAGTTGGAATGTACCCGCTGGCACTGTGATCGGCGCGCCAGGCAACGCAGCGGGTTCATGCCCGCAAGGGCGAGCAACGCCGCATGGCGCAGCCAAGCGCGGCGCTGGCGGGCGCATAGCGATCTGATCCAAATGGTGAGTCTCAGCCAAGCCAGAAACCGTTTTGTTCATGCGAGGTTGCGAAGGGATAGGAACGGTCAAACACCGCTTTTGGGGTCATGCCGGCCCGTGATGTCGAAACGCAGCAGGCGGCACTCGATGGGGCCGTTCCATAGTGGAACACGGCGGGTGGCGGTCAGGCGCAGGCGCGCGGGCAGGTGGCGGTCGGGGGTGAGGAGCCAGGCCGTCCAGCCCGCGTAGTGGGTTTTCCAATGCGTAGCCAGGCGCGCGAAGAAGGCGTCGCCCGTATCCGGTGTGTCCGCGCTGGCGTCCGTGGTATTGGCGCCCGGGCTGACGAAACGTTCCCGGCCCGCCCGCTCGCGACGCGGGCTGTCGCCCGCCACGCCGGCCACGGCAATGCGTTCACCGTAGGGCGGATTGAGCAACAACACGCCTGGCTCGGACGCGGGGGGCAGGCGTTGCAAGGCATCGCCGCCGCGCAATTGCAGCGCCGCCGCAACGCCCGCGCGTTGGGCGTTGCGCTGGGCGAAATCGACCATCCGATGCGCCACGTCGCTGCCGAAAATACGCACGGTATCGCTGGCCATGACTGGGTTGCGTGCTTCTTGTTTGATAGCGACCCAGTCTTCGGCGCGAAACGGCAGCAGACGCTCAAAGCCAAAGCGCCGCTGGCCACCCGGCGCGATGCCCAGAGCCAGTTGCGCCGCTTCGATGACGATGGTGCCGGAGCCGCAGCAGGGGTCATACAGTGGCGCGCCGGATACGCATTGGGCGGCGGGCTGCCACCAGCCGCAGGCGGCAAGCATGGC
>JAIRRE010000077.1 GCA_031256125.1 Burkholderiaceae bacterium | reverse complement strand
CAGCCGTGCGGCAACTGTGACACCTGCCTGGAACCACCCACGACATGGGACGCGACACGCCAGGCACAAATGGCGCTGTCGTGCGTCTATCGTGCCCGGCAAGCTAGCGGTTTCAACTTCGGCGCCGGGCACCTGATCGACATCCTGTGCGGCAACCGCAGCGACAAGGTACTGCAACGCGGCCACGAACGGCTATCCACCTTCGGTATTGGAGCGGCGTTGTCGGAGACCGAATGGCGCGCGGTGTTCCGGCAACTGGTCGCGCTGGGGTATCTTGCCGTCGATCACGCCGGTTTTGGCGCGCTAACACTCACCGAGGCCAGCCGCTTGGTGCTGCGGGGCGAGCAAACCGTCACGCTGCGCCGTTACGTCAAACCGGCCAAACCGGTGCGCGGCGCGCGCAACGCAACCGGCCACACCAGCGAACGCGCCGATCCCGCGGCGGGGATGGATGAGCATGAACGCGCCTGCTGGGAACGTCTGCGCGCTTGGCGCACTGAAATCGCCCGCCATGACGACGTGCCCGCCTACGTTATCTTTCACGACGCAACCCTGGCCGAAATCGCCCGCAGCGCCCCCACAACCCTGGATGGCCTGCGCTACATCCCCGGTATCGGCGCGCGCAAACTGGAACGGTTTGGAGAAGATTTGCTGTCCATCGTGGCGCAGGAATAAACTGGGCGCGGGCAGCGTAATAGGTCGCCCGGCCTGAATAACCGTTATTTGGTTTTTCTGACCAAACCGGCGGTTAATCCATTGAAAACCGCTTCCCCGCTGCGTAAGCGATAACCCACGGGCAGCAATTGGATGCCAAATTTTGTTTCGATGGCGCCCCAAATCCCTTTGGGCAAAACCAGGGCAAAAATCACCGCGACCAAGCCCAGCCCGATCAAATAAGTCACGCCGGTGGCGCCAAACGCCGTTTCCATGCCAAAGAAAAGCACCGCGCCGATAATCGGTCCTTCATAAGTCCCGATACCCCCCACCAGCGCCATGAACAGCATATAGGCGGTCCACTGCACGTTGAAATATGCCGCCGGTTGAAAAGTGACCACTGTTGCCAGCCAAAGCGCACCCGCCATCGCGCACCCGAACGCCGAGAGCACGAAAATCAATTGCTTGGCGGGCAACACCCTGACGCCGATGGATGTGGCGGCTTCTTCGTTATCCCGGATAGCTTGCAGCGCATTACCCACTTTACCGCGCAACAGCCCGAATACGCACCACGCCAAACCAGCCATGGCCCCCAGTGCCAGCCAATAAGTAAACATGCGGCGTTGAGCAGGAGCATAACTTTGCAATGAAATCAACGATGTGCCGGTTTCGCCTTGAACCAGGGTATCGAGATTGACCAGCAGGTGAGCCAATGCTGCGATAACCCACATGCCGATGGCAAATTCGCTGTCGCGCAGACGTGCCATGAAAGTAGACATGGGAATGGCCAAAATGGCCACCGCAACTGCCGCCAGAACCAGTGCCAGGTAGGGATTCATACCTGCGGCGGCCAATCGTATCGCGGCATAGGCGCCGAGGCCGAAAAACGCTTGATGTCCCACCGAAACCAGTCCTGCGTAACCGGCCAGGGCATTCCACATCAAAGCCAAAATGCCATAAATGAACAGTGTGGTAAGGCGATCGACTGTTCCCGCGCCGAGGAAAAACGGCGCCAGCGCCAGCAGGCACTGAATCGCAATGACACCGATGACCGATGTTTTCGATACCGGCGACCAGCGTTCGACCGTGATGGCTTGGGACGTGGAGGCATGATTTGCGGCGGCAGTCGATTCCGCTACGGCTGGCATTTGGGTATCGGGATTCATCGGGCAAACGCAAGGAAACGTGTAAAACCCAAACGGGGCAACTGGCCATGAGACAACAGCCGGATCAGGAACACAATTAAAAACAAAACGTGGCCCGCAATCAAAAAACCCTGACTATTGATTTGGGCGCCCAGACTTTGGGCCACGCCAAGCGCAATTCCACCGGCCAGGGTTCCCCAAAGCGACCCCAGGCCGCCGATCATGACCGCCTCGAAAGCAAAAATCAATTGCGGTTCACCCGTGTAAGGGTCAATCGTGGCGCGCATGGCCAGAAAAACACCCGCCACCGCCACCGTGGCAACCGTAATCGCCGCTGCGACGGCATTAACGGCCACGGCATTGACACCGACCATCTGCGCCGTGTCGGCATCATCGGCCACGGCGCGGATTCTGCGTCCGATGGGGGTATGTTTGAGCATCCAATGCAATCCACCCAACATAACCACGGCCACGATAAATGTGAGAACTGAAAGATCGCCAAAAGTGAAGCTGCCGATGTCGAAACTGTTGTAGGCCAGGGTATCAATATAAGGTGCCAGCGAGCGCGTATCCGCTCCGAAAATGGCAAATAAACTGTTGTCGAGTACGACGGCCAGACCGAATGTCGAAAGAATCGGTATCAATTCACCCGCTTTGGCGCTACGTTCCAATATCAACCGGTGCAGCAGCCAGCCCACCGCTGCCATCACCGGTATCGAAATCAGCAAACCGAAAAATGGATTCAGTCCATAACGGTCGGCCAGCCAGAAAACGCCGTAGGCGGCAGCGACAGCCAAACTCCCGTGCGCCAGGTTGATGATCCGCATGACGCCGAACATAAACGATACGCCACATGCGAGCAGCGCATAATAACCGCCGAGTAAAATTCCCTGAAATATCTGGTTGATCCAGATCATGCTGATTCTCCGCAGTGGTTACTGCCGCCGGCGGGGTGATACTCGAAATAATGAGCCATAATTTCCTCGCGGGTCATTTCATTTTTATTGCCGTGAGCTACCACGGAGCCTTCCAGCATACAAACCAGCCGGTCGGCGACACTGAGCGCCTGATCCAAATTTTGTTCCACCAGAATAAGCGCCATCCGTTGAGCAACCACCGATGCCAGCGAATCGTACACACCCTGAACGGCGGCGGGCGACAAGCCCAGCGATACTTCGTCGAGCAAGAGCGCGCGTGGATTGGTCATCAGTGCGCGGGCAATGGCCACGGCCTGCTGTTGCCCGCCGGATAAGGAACTGGCGACAGATTTGAGTTTGGGTTTGAGTTGTGGAAAAGCATCGACTACCGTGTCGATATTCCAAGGCCCAGCACGCCGTGCGGACATAGCCACCAGCAGATTTTCAGTAACCGTCATGGAACCAAACAACCGGCGACCTTCCGGCACCAGCGCGATACCCATGGCCGCGCGTCGATAAGCCGATATTCCGGTAACGTCGATGCCATCGAATAAAATTTGCCCGGCGGCGACCGGATGAATTCCCGCTATCGCACGCAATAAGGTTGTTTTACCGGCGCCATTGGGGCCAATCAACGCAATGCGCTCTCCCTCATTAAGCTCAAGGTCGATTCCCCGCACGGCTTTCAACAAACCGTGTTGCGCCTGAAGTCCGGTGATTTTCAGCAAACTCACGAGCGCTGTCCTCCCAGATAGGCGCTGACCACGGTGGCATCGGACAATACGGCCTGCGGCGGGCCGTCGGCGATGATCCGGCCACTATCCATGCAAATCAAACGTTCAACCACCTGCACCAGCACATGGACGATATGTTCGATCCATACAATCGTAATTCCGCGTCCACGCAATGTACGAATCGTTTCAACGAGTTCCTGCGCCTCGCTGTCGGTTAATCCACCTCCAATTTCGTCGAGTAACAGCAAATCGGGATGGGTAGCCAATGCGCGGGTTAATTCCAGGCGCTTGCGATCCAGCAAACCCAGCGTTTCCGCTTTCCGGTTGGCGGTAGACAGCATACCGCAAAGGTTTACCGCATCAATACTGCGATCATAAGCCTCTGACTGTCGAAAACCACCGCCATGCATGGCTGCCGTTAGAACATTTTCAAAAACCGTCATACCCGTGAACGGGCGTGGCACTTGATGGCTGCGGGAAATGCCCAGCCGGCAACGGCGCGCCGCATCCAGCGGCGTGATATCGCGGTCGCGCATGAGTATGATTCCGGTATTAACCTGGAACGAACCCGCGAGCGCAGAGAGTAAAGTTGTTTTGCCGGCGCCATTAGGCCCGACGATACCCACGGCTTCACCGGAGCGGACACTAAAATCCACCCCGGCGAGTACTGTATTGACCCCAAAACGCTTGGTCAGACCCCTGGCTTGCAGAAGGATAGGTTCCATTGATGATGTGGAGCCAGACAGATTCAGGCGTTGTAAGGGACGGGTTTGCGCGCAACGGGAACGGACGGGTCTTCGATATTTTCCGTTACAACATAGTCCAGCTTGAACTTGGAACCCGCAGGCGCTTTAACCCATTGCGCACCCACCATGAAAGTTGGCGACACATTGGGCACGGGGCCGCGTGTAAAGTCGATCTTGCCCATCATCGTTGTCGTTTGTAGCGTGCTGATGGCCTTTGCGACAGCGGCTTTGTTCTGCGGGTTGGTGCTCGATTTCAAGACCACCACGCCGGCATCGAACACCGACATGGACGGGCCAAGCTGCTGACTCCATTGCTTGCCTGACGCTTTTTCATAACCGTCCGCCAGTTGTGTACCCGATAAACCGGTGAGCGCCGATTTATAGGGGAAAGCTTTGTGCCAGAAAGCTGCTGCGGAAATATTAAAACCAAGCGGCCCCAGTACTTCGATGTTGGATGCAAACAACCCTGTCTTTGCAATTTGAACAATTTTCAGTTTTCTCGCTAATCCTTGTTGAGCGGCTTGGCGGAAAAAGGTTGCGAAATCTGCCGGTATCGGAAATCCCATCAAGATTTCGCAATTTTCAGACTTGAATTTTTGAATCTGCGCGGAAAAGTCAGTGGTGCCGTCTTCATAACGGCCGCCGTCAACGATGGTATACCCAGCCTTGGCGAGAGCCGGCAACATGGTGGAGCGGATGGCATTACCATCCGCATCATTGGCCAGCAGGGCGGCTACTTTTTTATTGGTGGGTATGGCGGCCCATTGCGAGAGGTAGGATTTTAAAAAATTACCAGCGCCAAATGAAAAGAGATAAGTCCATTTGAATGGCGAGGGTTGCCCCGGTTTGGCCCCGCGGCCGTAATACCATGACTCCCAAGGCATCTCAGTGGCCAGACAGGGCATACCAGCAGCCTCGCAGGCATCGGATACCGGGTTTACCGTCTCCGGCGTGGACGTGGTGAGCATCAGGTCGATTTTATCGTCGTTAATCAATGCTTTGGCTAATTGACTGGCGCGCGCCGGGTCCGATTGCGTGTCACGATCAAGAATTTCGACGGCATAGGTTTTACCGCTTATGGTGATTCCTGGCGCCAAAGCTTTACGGACTAAATCAATGATATAACCATCGCATTCGCCGAAGCTGCTGAGCGGGCCAGTTCTTGGACTGATGAATCCAAGTTTGAGGGTTCCTGCTTTTTGTGCATGGGCCAGCTCTGGTACCATCATGGCTATACCAGTGGCACCGGCCATGGTTAGCAGCGTTCTGCGCGAAACAGATTTGGAAGCATTTACCTGGTTTTGAGATGAATTCATGCTGGTCTCCTGTTTTCCGTGGACATGCCCGCCCACTATGAATACCGCCGCAGCGGATTTGTGAAATGTTCGACTGATATTATGAGTTTTTCAATATGCCTTGTCGATTTGAAAGTGTTAAAAACCATGTTTTTGGCAGAGTACATGGGAAAACATTCCGCCATCGCAAGGAATATTGGCGCCACGAATCCACCCTGACTCGTCGGCAAGCAGAAATGCGATCAGGAGCGCCACGTCCGCAGGTGTGCCGGGGCGGTCCATGACGCGTCTATCTTCTTCGGCCCGGGTACCGAGTGTTTCCAGAAAATCTTTTAAAATAGGGGTATCGACTGGACCTGGACTTATGGCATTCATGCGGATGCCACGCGAGCGCCAAGTCCAGCGGTTCTGCATGGTCCAGACGATTAGCGCTTCTTTCGAGAAAAAATAGCTGCGCGCGCCTGCAATGGCATGTGTTTGGCAAAATGCCTCAGTGTGGTCGAAATCGAGCGTGGCGCTCGCCATGATCGACTCCCGATTATTGGCCCAATCCAGACCGGCCAACGAGGCCAGATTGACAATGGAAGCGCCATCAGCCAGTTTGGGAACAAGTTGTTCCGTCAAGTATTTCAGGCCAATCAAATTGACCTTGATGACGTCAACAGCGGCGCGCGTAGGCGGCAACCCGGCAATATTCGCCAAGCCATGAATATTCGCCGGTAATTCTTGAATCAGGCGATCAATCGAGTGTTTGTCTCCGATGTCCGCCTGGAACGATTGCTCCGTGGGTGTGGCGATAGGTTTGATGTCAATGGAAATGACGTTTGCGCCTTGGGATGCCACATAGGCCGCCGTCGCGGCCCCAATCCCGGAAGCGGCTCCGGTTACGACGACGGTCTTGCCTTTGAGGGGAGATGACATCCGCTTGCGCCCTTGACTTCAAATATAAGTGTTGGATACGGCTTGACTTGAAGTAGATCATGCTAGCAGGTGTGGCATCAAGCCGATAGGTAATTGGGTTGCTATCAGCTATATCATTTTTTTATGACGAATGCGCGCGATTCAATATGGAAAGGGTGCAAAGCATAGCCAAACAGCATAGCTAGTAGTACCCAAAGAGGCTTGCGCTGTCATGCGCATTGGCAAGAATGTCAGTTGAACTCATCCGATATTGATGGGCGTGGAGTAGGGCTTCAATGCCACAGGATGAACGGTATTTGTATGGAGATTGGTCTATGAAGTACAAAAATCGCTGGAAAACAGTCGAGGTTGCGGTGGAAGGCGGCATTGCGTGGGTGACGCTTAACCGGCCGGGAAAACGCAATGCAATGAGTCCGACGCTCAACACTGAAATGATTGAGGTGCTGGAGGCGATCGAACTCGACCCGCTGGCGCAGGTGTTGGGGTTGACGGGCGCGGGCGAATCATGGCCGTGAAAAGGGACTCAAGCAGTTTCTCGACGAAAAAAGCATCAAGCCCGGCTTTGCAGGCTTACAAGCGCTGAAGCAGCGCGTTTCCTCATTGCCGAACCCAGTCGCGGAGATAACGACATGCATGAAGTAAAACTGTTGATTAACGGAGCCACATGCGGAGCTTCGGACGGCAAAACGTTCGATCGAATCAGCCCGGTCACTGGCAAGGTTGTCACACGCGCGAGTGCGGCTACCTTGGCCGATGCCGATGCCGCCGTGGCGGCGGCCCGGTGCGCGTTTCCCGGTTGGGCCGCAATCGGGCCAACCGATCGCAGAAAGCGGTTACTGGCTGCTGCCGACTTGATGGATGCGCGCACGCCGGACTTTATCGCCCTGGGCATGGCGGAAACGGGAGCAATGGCCAATTGGTATGGTTTCAATGTCATGCTGGCAGCCAACATGCTGCGCGAAGCGGCGGCCATGACGACGCAAATCGACGGAGCAGTTATCCCCTCGGATGTGCCGGGCAACCTGGCGTTGGCGGTGCGTCAGCCGTGCGGTGTAGTGCTTGGCATGGCGCCGTGGAATGCGCCGGTGATTCTGGCTACGCGCGCGCTGGCGATGCCGCTGGCCTGTGGCAATACCGTGGTGCTCAAAGCATCGGAAGCGTGCACCGGCGTTCATCGGCTGGTTGGCACGGTGTTGCAGGAGGCTGGGTTGGGCGATGGCGTCGTCAACGTCATCACCCACGCGCCCGAGGATGCGCCCGCCATCGTGGAGCGGCTAATTGCCAACCCGGCGGTCAGGCGAGTCAATTTCACCGGTTCCACGCGCGTGGGCCGCATCGTCGCGGAGCACTCGGCGCGATACTTGAAACCTGCGTTGCTGGAACTGGGCGGCAAAGCGCCGGTGCTGGTGCTTGATGACGCTGATCTGGATGCGGCGGTTCAAGCCGTTGCTTTCGGTGCGTTCTTCAATCAGGGGCAAATCTGTATGTCCACCGAGCGCGTCATCGTTGATCACAAGGTGGCCAGCGCTTTTGTTGACAAGTTGATTGCCAAAGCGCGCACGCTCAAAGCAGGCGACCCCTCAGCGCCCGGCTCGATACTGGGCGCGCTGGAGAGCCAATCGGCGGCGCGCCGCATCGGGGCGCTGGTCGAGGACGCGCGCCAACACGGTGCGGCGTTGCCGTTGGGCTGCGAAATCGACGGAGCCGTCATGCAACCGACCATCGTGGACGGCGTGACGCCTGCCATGAAACTGTATGCGGATGAATCCTTCGGGCCAGTTGTGACCGTGCAGCGCGTCAGTGGCGACGAAGAGGCGTTGCGCGTTGCCAACGACAGCCCATACGGGTTGTCATCGGCGGTATTCAGCCGGGATATTGGGCGGGCTATGAATGTGGCCAGACGCATCGAATCCGGCCTTTGCCATATCAACGGCCCAACGGTGCATGACGAAGCACAAATGCCATTTGGCGGCGTAAAAGCGAGTGGTTATGGCCGGTTTGGCAGCAAGGCAGCGGTTGCCGAATTTACGGATTTGCGCTGGATTACGGTTCAGACCGGGCCTCGGCATTATCCTATATAAGGTGATTGCCCGAAATATGGATATAAATATATCAACAGGGTTGCTCTCTAGTCCGAAGTACAACACCGTTGGCTGGATATAATGTATATCTTTACCATCGGTTTGATATTGATAAAATCATCAACTAAATTTCCGCGTCGAGAAAACAAAATGGCGTTTATTCTTCCGAACAAGGATCGCTTGCGTGCGCTGGGCGCTGATTTAGGCATAGACGTAGACGAAAAATACGCGCACGATGTCCTGCGTGTGCTTGAACCGCTGGCGGCTGATTTCCACACGGTAGACCGACTTCCGCTCGAAACGCTGCCGGTGCGTTATCCGCGCACGCCCGGCACTCGTCCCGACCCGGCCGACAACCCGTGGGGCGCATGGTACGTGCGTACAGACATCCGGGGTGCCGCCACCGGCAAATTGGCAGGGCGGCGGCTAGCGATCAAGGACAATGTCTCGATAGCCGGCGTGCAGATGATGAACGGCGCTTCAGTGCTCGAAGGCTATGTGCCTGACGGTGATGCCACCATCGTCACCCGCATTCTGGATGCCGGCGGGCATATCGTGGGGAAATCGGTCTGTGAGTATTTTTCCTTTTCCGGGGGCAGCGCCACCAGTGCCACGGGACCGGTTATCAGTCCCCGCAATCCAGGCCACACGCCGGGCGGTTCCACCACCGGCAGCGCGGCGCTGCTGGTGGCTGGCGAAGTCGATATGGCCATCGGCGCCGATCAGGCCGGGTCGATCCGCATTCCGGCCTCGTTCTCGGGCATCGTCGGCCTCAAGCCGACCTGGGGTCTGGTGCCTTACACCGGCGTCATGGGGCTGGATTACACCATCGACCATGTCGGCCCGATGGCGCGCAACGTTGCCGACGTGGCGCTGTTGCTCGAAGTCATCGCCGGCGATGATGGTCTCGATGGCCGCCAGCGCGGCGCGCCCGCGCAGGCCGGCGCGTATTCCGCAGGGTTGGGCGGCGGCGTTGCGGGGCTGCGTATCGGCGTGGTCCGCGAATCTTTTGATCTGCCCGAGTCGCATCCGGGTACCGACGCGGCCGTGCGTGCCGCAGCGGCGCTGTTGCGACGCGCAGGCGCGACGATCGAGGAAATCTCCATTCCCTGGCATCGTTACGGCGCCCCGATCTGGGGCGCGCTGGCCAACGAAGGTACGTACCAGACGCTAATGCGCGGCTGCGGGGTCGGGCATCTGAACGATGGCAGCTATCCGCTGTCGCTGATGACCGCGCTGGGCAATCTCCGCGCCCGCGCCAACGAGCTGCCGGACACGGTCAAGATCGGCATGTTGCTCGGGCGCTATCTGCACCAGCAGTACCAGGGCCGTTTCTACGCCAAGGCACAGAACTTGCGGCGGCGTCTGCGCCGCGAATATGACGCGGCGCTAGCGGGCCGCGATCTGCTGCTGATGCCGACAACGCCTTTCCCGACGCAGCCGATCCCGGCTGAGGGCGCCAGTGTGGCCGAAGTCATCGGGCATTCTTGGACCATGCTCGCCAATACCAGTCCTTTTGACGTTACCGGCCACCCGGCGATCTCGGTGCCTTGCGGCCAGACCGATGGCAAGCCGGTCGGGCTGATGCTGATCGGCAAACACTTCGACGAGCAAACTGTCCTGCGCGCGGCGGCGGGCTCCGAATCGCTGCGCGGCTGAATACGGGGCATCGGTCTGCTGGCGGATTTGTCCATCGGTTTGCCTCGTGAGCAGTGCGGGCCACCGTGAAATCGGCGAGCCGGGAACCGTCGATCGGTACAAGTTTTATTCGAGCAGTTATCTGTAGCAAAGGGTTGCGGGTTGTTCAGGACGGACTATTTCAGATCGCTGAGATTGACCGGCTTGATCTTGCCATCCTCAACTACCGCCGCATACGGTTCGGACAGGGTGCCGCCGGTGGCGTCCAATCCTTTGAAGTTGCCAGCATTGATTTGCGGGGGCAGGGCTTTGATGGCCGCGTCTATTTGGGCGTAGATGGCCTTGGGGTCGCTGGTAGTGCCGGCGCGTTTCATGGCGTCGGCCAGTACATAGACGAAAGCATAGTTGTAGGACGATTCGGTGGTCGGCGTCCGGTTCGCGCCATAGTCCTTGGCGTAGTCGGCGGCAAAGGCCGTGGAACCGGCGCTGGTGTCCACCGTGATCGGCAGCACGCCCACCGAGCCTTCCAGCGCCGGCAGACCGCCGGCGAACTTGGCGATTTCGTCGAGCTTGGCCTGATCCATGATTAAGAATCCGCCTTTGAAGCCCAGTTCACGCGCTTGTTTAATCACCAGACCGGTCGGCTCCGACGGGCCGCCGACGAACAGCACATCCGGCTTGGCCGCCAGCACCCGGCTCACGCCGCTGTAGAAATCGGCCGATTGGGTATAGGACATCGGGTTTTCAGCCACGATCTGGCCGCCGAGCTTGATCCATTCGGGCTTGAATAGATCGGTCCAGGTTTTGGCGTACTCGTGGTTGCCGGGCAGCAGGCCGACCTTTTTGCCAAAGTGCCGTTGCTCGTAGTGCGAGAAGGGGGCCATATAGCCCGTGATGACGGGCGGAATGCGCACTGTCAGCTTGTTGCCCGTTTCGGTAATTTTGGGCGTGCTGGAATATGCCATGATGATGAACGGGCTGGGGCCTTGCTGGTTGAAGGCTTGCAGCGCATAAACGCCGCCCGAATGCGGCACGAAGATCGCGGCCACCTGCGATTGCTGCACCAGTCGCCGTGCATTGATTGCCGAATCGGCGGGTGAGTATTTGTCGTCGAGCGCCACCAGATTGAGCTTGACGGGTTTGCCCGCTACTTGTAGCCCCTTGGCATTGATTTCGTTGATGGCCATTTGCATGCCGTCAACCACATTTTTGCCGTAGAGTGCCGCGCCGCCGCTCAAGGGGCCGGTAAAGCCGATGTTGACGACTTCCTGCGCGCGGGCGGCGGTGCCAAAAGCCAGCGCGGACACGGTCAGCGCGGTCAGGGCCAGCCGCCGGGACAAGA
>JAIRRE010000047.1 GCA_031256125.1 Burkholderiaceae bacterium | reverse complement strand
CGAGCGTCCGGTGCTTGCCACACCCGAGACGCTGGCCGATTACGTCATGCTCCAGTTGGCGGCGCGCGCGCAGGAGACGTTTGCCGTGCTGTTTCTCGACAGCCAGCAGCGTTTGATCGTCATGGAACATCTGTTTCACGGCACGCTCGCGCAAGCGCAGGTGTATCCGCGCGAGGTGGCGCTGCGCGCGTTGCGCCATCAGGCCGCCGCCGTGGTGTTGGCGCACAACCACCCCAGCGGCCATGCCGCTCCCAGCACTGCCGACGAGGCGCTTACGCGCACATTGCAAGCGGCGCTGGGGGTGTTGGATGTGCGCGTGCTCGACCATGTCATCGTCGCGCCCGGCGTGTCGTTTTCGATGGCCGCGCACGGTATGCTGTGACCAGCAAGCGGGGGTGTGTTGATACGCGACGCCCAACCTACCGGCCATGCCATGAAAGCCAAATCGTTCCAGGAACTCAAGGACATCCGCCAGCAACTGGCCGAGCAGCAGGCGCGCGCCGCCGAACAGGCCGCTGAACACGCGGCGCGGCAGCGGGCCGAGCATCGGCAGCACCAGTTGTTTGCCCATGCCATCGGCCCGGTGCGGCCGCTTGCCGCGGGGGCGCTCGCCAAAGTACGGCTGGCGCCTGAACCGGCTGCGCCGCTGCCGTTACAGCGCCAGCGCGACGAGCAGGCCGTGCTGCGCGAGGCGATTTCCGACGCTTTCGATACCAGCACGCTGCTGGAAGTCGATGCTGCGCACGGTTTTCGGCGACCCGGCATCGGCGCCGACGTGACCGCCCGGCTGCGGCGCGGCCATTGGGCGGTGCAACGCCAGGTCGATTTGCACGGCTTGCGGCGCGAAGAGGCGCGCGAGACGCTGGCCGACTTTCTGCGCGAAGCCACGCGCGCCGGCATCCGCTGCGTGCGCGTGGTGCATGGCAAAGGTTTGGGGTCGCCAGGCCGCGCGCCAGTGCTCAAGGCGCTGGTACAAGGCTGGCTGGCGCAAAAGCGCGAAGTGCTGGCCTTCGTGCAGGCCAAGCCGCTCGAAGGCGGAGCGGGCGCGCTGGTGGTGCTGCTGGCGGCGGGGTGAATGCTGTTTAGCGCCGAAGGAGCAAGAGGCCCTCAAAAACACCACGTGAAGCGCCAAATGCTCAACGCCCAACGCTCAACTTTGTCGTTCTAGCCCCTAAAATTCATACACGATGGCCACAAAATCCTCCTCGCCTGTTGCGTCTTCGCCGGTGGTCATGAATTTGACGAATCATTTTCTGATCGCCATGCCGGGCATAAGGGATAGCCTGTTCGCGGGCAGCGTGGTTTATGTTTGCCAGCACCATGCCAACGCTGGCCCGATGGGCTTAATCATCAACAAGCCCGCCGATGTGAACGTGGCCGGGCTGTTTCGCAAGCTGGATTTGCCGCTCAAGCGCATGGAACTGGCCGAACAGCCGGTGCTGTGCGGCGGGCCGGTGCAGTCCGACCGCGGTTTTGTGTTGCACGATCCGATTCTGGTGGCGGGCGGGGCGGAGGACGAGTTCGCTTACGCCGCCATGCTGCGCGTGCCCGGCGGTTTGGAGATGACCTCCTCGCGCGACGTGCTGGAAGCCATTTCCATTGGCGCCGGGCCGCGCCGCGTGTGCATTGCGCTGGGCTGCGCTTCTTGGGCGCGAGGCCAGCTCGAAGCCGAAATCGGAGGCAACCATTGGCTGACCGTGCCCGCCGATTTCGCCGTCATGTTCGACACACCGCTGGCCCAACGTTACGACCGTGCGCTGGCCTTGCTGGGCGTGCAGGCATTGGCGCTGATGCCTGACGCGGGACACGCATGAGCGACGCGCCGGCCCCCTTCTTTTTTAAAAAAGCACTTTCCCGTGACAGGCTTTTCGTTTAACCGCGTCCCGCGCAGCACGGGCGTTCGGCGTTCTGTTCTGTTGCGGGCCTGCGGTTTTCTCCTCGCGCTTTTTTTTATCGGCTTGGCCGTTCCGGCCGCGCGCGCCGATACGGTACTGTCCCCGCCCATCGGGGTCGGCCAATCGCCCGAAGGCATAGCGATTACCCCGGACGGGAAATACGTTTACGTCGCCGACAGCGACGGTGACGCGGTGAGCGTCATCGCCACGGCCAGCAACACGCTCGTGGGCGGCCTTATTCCGGTCGGTAAATCGCCCGATTGCATAGCGATTACCCCGGACGGGAAATACGTTTACGTCGCCAATAGTCGGGACCACACGGTGAGCGTGATTGCCACGGCCAGCAACACGGTGATGGGCAGCCCCATCGCGGTCGGCAAATTGCCCAGTGGCATAGCGATTACCCCGGACGGGAAATACGTTTACGTCACCAATTCCGGCGACAACACGGTGAGCGTGATCCAGCGCCCGATTCAGCACATGCTGCCCACCGTGCCGCCCGCCAGCGCCCGTGCGCCCACGCCAGGCGAAGCCGCGCTGGCCCCGCTTGCGCTGCTGCTGGCCTTGGCCGCCTTGTTGCTGGCGGGCGGCGCTGTAGCGGTGGCCTGGCGGCGCAAGCGCTGAACGCGGCGCTTTTGCCCGCTTTCCATACGGAAGAAAGAGGCACACGGCGGCTGGCGCGGACCATTTTTGAATTACTGAACGCGGTCGCACGCGGGGCGGCCCGGTAAAATCCGCGACATGGCCGACGGCGCGCAGCCCATCCATCTGACAAATGACGCCGTGGCGCGTTTGAGCAGTTTTCTGGCGTTTGATTTCGGCCTCAAGCGCACCGGCGTTGCCACCGGCAACCGCATCACGCGCAGCGCCACGCCGCAACGCTCGATCCATGCCGCAGGCGATGCCCGCTGGTCGCTGGTGGCCGAACGTATTGCCGAATGGCAGCCCGACGCGCTGGTGGTGGGGGTGCCGTTCCATCCCGACGGCGCGGCGCATGAAAATACCCACCGGGCGCGGCGCTTCGCGCGCCAGTTGCGCGGGCGCTTCGGCTTGCCGGTATTCGAGGTCGATGAACGCTACAGCACTACGGCTGCTCTCGAATCAGGAGCGTCAGACCCCGATGCGGCAGCGGCTGCCATCATTCTGGAACAATTTTTGAACGGTTTGCCATGAGTCCAAACTCTCCTTCGTCCGGCCTGCTCGCGCTCGATGCCGAGGCGCTGTATGCCGAATTGCGGCGCGGCGTCGCGGCGCTGATGACGTCCCAAACCTGTCTGGTCGGCATCGTTTCGGGCGGCCAGT
>JAIRRE010000044.1 GCA_031256125.1 Burkholderiaceae bacterium | reverse complement strand
CAGCATAATGTCCTCTGCTACGGCACGGGTTGTGCGCAGTGTGATTTTGAGCGCACTTGATTTTGATGGGTTCCTGCTTCCAGAGGGTATCTATGAATCATCCTTTTTCGGTTTCTGTGGCGGCATGGGCAACTGCGCTGGCATTGACGTTAAGCGCGTGTTCACGCCACGAAGATGTTGCCGCCACTCCGGCACAACCGGTGACCGCGTCGACAGCCGCCGCAAGCACCGCGCCCGGCGCCAATCCCGCCAATCCGCCACCCCAGAGCGCTCCGGCCGAGGCTAGCCAAGCCGAGGCTAGTCCGCAGGAAAAGCTCAATCTTTACATCGAGTGCTACAACCACGCCGACAGTTCTTTCCGCAGATCGCTGGCCCGCTACCAGAGCTGGGTCAAGAACATGGATACCGGCCCTACCGGCCACGAGCTTGTCGTTTATGGCCTCTACAGCGTCAGCGGCGCGCAGGCTTGCCAAAAGGCGATTGAGCAAGCCAATGCCGCATCGCCCAAAATGCCGCAATTGGAGCAGGCCGCCAGCAGCTATGCCGCCAGTCTTGGGCCGCTGGAGGGGACGATCAACGAGACCAATATCTATTACGACCGCGAGAACTACAAGGACGATGGCTTTGCGAAAGGCAAGGCGTTGCACAAAACGTTGGCTGAACAAGCCAAGGTCTTCGTCGCGGCCAGCCAGCGTTTTTCCGCAACGCTCGATGATGCCAACGACGCGCTCCAGCAAGCGCACCTGCAACAGATGGAAAAAGAAGGCGGGCGCAACCTGGCCTACTACCACCTCTCGACCATGATTCAGGCCAAGGAACTGGTGCGCCTGTTGATGCAGAACAACGCCGATCCCGCCAAAATCGGCGCCCGGATCGACACTTTCGAGAAAACCATCGACGACATGGAAAAGGCACCCGGCGACAAGCCGATGATGTGGATCGGCTACCAAAACGACGTGGATAATTTTCGCAAAGCCGCCAAGGAGCTTTACCGCCGCCAGCGCGACAAAACGCCCTATAACATCGGCGAGCAATCGCTATTGGGCGGCAGCGGCGGCTGGATGGTGGAAGGCAGCCCTGACAAGCTGCTCAATACCTACAACACCATGGTGGAAACCAGCAACCATTTGGGCAATTGAGAGGCGGGAACTGGAGGTGCAAGTGGTGCGCATCGCTCGCAATCGGTAACTAACGCACTGCGAATTGAGGCAACGCTCAATAAATCCCTCTCGCTTCCCGGATTCCAACTTTGGGCGTTTCCCCGCTTCGTTGCAAAAGCCCGCAATACCGTCAAGTACAGCTGCGCTTTGCGCCGCGGCATCCCGAATCCGGGCACGCCAACGCGCGCAGATCGCAGCGTTGCCTTGAACTTTCCGGGCTTGTCCCTCACCTTGTCCCATCCGCCCACAGGAGTATTTCCCTTATGTTCAGAAAAATCGTTACCGGACTCATCCTTGCCGCCAGCATGGTGGCCGCCAGCGCATGGGCCGCTTCGCCCACAGTCGATCAGGTGTATCAGGCCGCCAAGGCGGGTAACTACGCTCAGGCGCAAAGCATGATGGATGAAGTGCTGCGTGAACACCCCGACAGCGCCAAGGCGCACTTTGTCCAGGCTGAACTGCTCGCTGGGCAAGGCAAGCTGGCGGCCGCGCGCGGTGAACTCAATACCGCCCAGCGATTCGACCCGAACCTTTCCTTCGCCCGGCCGGCGGCGGTGCAAGCGCTCAAATCCCGGTTGGGCGCGCCCAGCGGCAGCGCACAGGTGCGGCAGCAGCCGGCAGGTTCAATATTGGCAGGCAGTCAACGCGGCGGCATATCGTGGGGGCCGATCATCATCCTGGTGGTTGTGGTGGCGCTGGTGCTGATGTTTCTGCGCTCGCGCCGTCCGCGTGCATTCGGCAATGGCATGGGGAGCGGAATGATGCCCGGCGGCCCGGCTGGCCCGATGGGCTACGGCCCTGGCGGGGCCGCGATGATGCCGCCGCAAGCCGGTGGCGGCATGGGGTCGGGCATCATGGGCAGTTTGGCAACCGGCGCGGCGGTGGGCGCGGGCATGATTGCCGGCGAGTCGTTGATGCACAAGGTATTGGGCGATGGCTCGCAACGCCAAATCCTGCCCGCCAACGACACGTCTAACAACGACACTGGCAACTACGACATGGGCGGCAATGATTTTGGCCTGAACGACACCGGATCGTGGGACGGCGGCGGCAGCGATTCCTGGGACGGTGGCGGCGGCGGTTCCGATGATTGGAATTAATGAATGCCGCGCGTTCGATGCGGCCAGAGACCCGTCAGTTCCGCGCTTCGGCGATAATCTATAGTTTCCTTGGCGCTTTGCGCCTCTGCACAATCTGAATTCGGGCCGATTCAGGCGCCGGATGCCATTCTAGGGACCCCATGAAACGCACGTATCAACCCTCTAAAACGCGCCGCGCACGCACGCACGGTTTTCTGGTTCGCATGAAGACACGCGGTGGCCGCGCGGTCATTAACGCGCGCCGCGCCAAAGGCCGCAAGCGCCTGTCGGTCTAACCCCGCCGGCCACTTTCCGCGTCATGGCGGCGGCTGGACAGTTTCCCTGGCAACGTTTGCGCGACCGCGCCCAGTTCCAAGCGCTGCTCGGCACGCGTCCGGTTGCGCGCAGCGCGCATTTCGCGCTGCATCGCTGGCTGCCGGCAAGCGCCGCCGAGGCTGGGGATGCGCTATTCGCACCGCCCGGCGCGGTCTGGATTGGCGCTCTGACGCCCAAGCGCTGGGCGCGCCGCGCTGTAACCCGCAACCTGATGCGCCGCCAGATTTACGCCGTGTTCGGTCAGTCTCCCATCTCGTTGCCCGCGGGCGCGCACTTGATCCGGTTGCGCGCCGGTTTTGACGTGACCGCGTTTCCCAGCGCCGCCTCACTGGCGTTGCGGCGCGCAGTGCGCGGCGAGTTATTGGCCCTGCTGGCCGAAGTTGCGCGATGAAACACCTGGCCATCATTTCCCGCGCCATAACCCGTGTGCTCATGGCGCTGATTCGCGCCTACCAGTTACTGCTCTCGCCCTGGATCGGCCAAGGTTGCCGGTTCGAGCCGACCTGCTCGCGCTACGCGCTGATGGCGCTGGAGCGTCACGGCGCGGCGGCGGGCAGCTATCTGGCGCTGGCGCGCATTGCGCGCTGCCACCCCGGCTGCGCGGGCGGGCATGATCCGGTACCCGACCAGCCCTGGCAACTGCCGCGCCTATTCACCGGCCTGCTGCGCCGTCGATCCGGCGTCTGACCCCATCACCGATTCCACCCCCGACACCCCGACCCGAGCGCTGTTATGAACGATATTCGCCGCACCATCCTGTGGGTGGTTTTTGCCTTTTCGCTGGTGATGCTGGTGGACAAGTGGCAGGTCTATAACGGCCATCAGCCGTTGTTCTTCCACACCCCCCCCACGCCCGCAGCCAGCGCGCCGGAGTCGGGCGCGTCTAGCGCCACGGCGGCCCTGCCCGGATCGGCGGCGCCCAACACCGGCGCTGCCCCGACGGGTGTGCCGCACCAGCAGATTACCGTCAGCACCGACGTGCTGCGCCTGACCTTCGACACCGAAGGCGGCAGCATCGTCAAAAGCGAATTTCTCAAATACCCGGACGACCAGGACGACCCGCAACCGTTCGTGCTGCTCGACGACAGCGCGCAACGCACCTATCTGGCGCAATCGGGGCTGATCGACAACGCGAGCGGGGCCGCTCTGCCCACGCACAAAACCGTCATGACTTTCTCCGGCCCGCGCCAACTGGCCAGTGGCACCGATGAAATGCAAATCCGGTTCGAGTCGCCCGAAGTGGGCGGCGTCAAGCTGGTCAAGACCTATACCCTCAAGCGCGGCGCTTACGCCATCGCGGTTAAGCACGAGGTTGTCAACACCGGCAGCGCTCCTGTCAAGCCCGACCTGTATCTGAGACTGGTGCGCGACAGCGGCCCGGCGCCCGGCGAAACGCGGTTTTATTCCACTTTTACCGGCCCGGCCTTCTACACCAGCGCCAAGAAGTATCAGAAGATCGCGTTCAAGGACATCGACAAGGGCAACCCCGAGTTCGAGTCTTCCTCGCCCGACGGCTACGTGGCGATGGTGCAGCACTACTTTGCCAGCGCCTGGACCGCTCCCGGCGATGTCACGCACCAGAACTTCACGAGCAAGTACGACAACAACCTCTACGCCGCCGGCATGGTCATCCCCATCGCCAGCCCCATCGCGCCCGGCGCCAGCCAAACCGTCAGCAACACGTTGTT
>JAIRRE010000336.1 GCA_031256125.1 Burkholderiaceae bacterium | reverse complement strand
AGTACCATCCAGTGAGGAGCCTGAGCAACATTTGCGGCAGCAACAATCGGGCGCGTGGGCTGTGTTGTCGCAGGCATGGCAGGCGCAGGCGCTGTCCCAGTTTGCGCCCGGACCTTCCTAGCCTGTTTTGCAGTCTTGGCCAATAGGCGCTGCTCGCGCTCGCGTTTCAGCGTTTGCGGGTCGGCGCAGTCCTCGGGATCAAGCAGGTAAGCCGCATCGTCGTCATCATCTTCAACAACAGCGGCTGCGGCAGTTTTCGACACGGCGGACACTGTTGCAGGCGCGGGTTTGGGCGCTGGCACAGATGCCAGCTTCGCCGCTGGCGCAGGCGTTACCGGCTTTGGTTTGTTGATGAAGAAAGTCGGCGCCCGGATGGCCGGGGCGGACGGCGGCGCACTAGGCGGTGCAGGTTTACTGGCTTTTTGCGCTCGCGCTTGAACATCTGCGCGGCGTACTGGCGCAGCTTGCGCGGCAGCGGAATTTTGGACACCATCGGTCGCTCCTTCGGATTGATCGTCTGCTTCAGACTCTTCCTGCTCTTCGGCAGCTTCTTTTTTGCTGCGCTTGTCATGCACTTCTATGGTTCCCAGCATCGGCGGCGGATACTGGTTCGGGTCGTCAAACAACTTCTCCAGCGGAAACCTCAGTACGGACAGGGAGTGGTCGTAAGCGCCCTGCTCCAGTTCTTCGGCGTCTTGGTTTTGCCCTGCTTCAGTTCCCCGGCCATGCACGGTGACGTACCAGATAGCCTGCCCGGTATAGGGATTGGGCACGATGCAGCCATATTCCTGCCAAGTGTCGAACAGCCGGTCGTGCTTGGTCTCGCCCGGCACGGTTTCATCGGGTTCGTGCTTGTTGATCCACTCGCGCGTGGCGTCCGCGGCGCGCTTGGCCACCAGCCACAGCGCGCCGTCATGAACCCAGCCAGCAGCGCCGGAGCGGTTCAGCGGCAAGGCGGTGCCATTGCGCAGCATGGTTTTCAATGCCTGCATCAGCAGATCTACCAGCGGCACGCTTTGCGCCGTGGCAAAGCGTGCCCGGCTGCCGCTGGCCAGCGCCCGTTGTACCGAGGCTTTATCAGCATGGCGCACGATCTGCGCCAGCAGGCTATCTTTGTCTTGACCGGCCAAGTAACGGTTCAGCGCTTCGAAAACACTGGGCTGGCGCGCCAGTATGGCCAGCGCCGTGGGCGAAGCCATGCGCTGCAACAACAACAACGATGTGCGGCTGTGCGCCGAGTAATCGCGCTCGGCCTTGGCCGTGAAGGCCACTAAGTACTCTGCCTGCACCCTGCCCTGAGCCAAATCCACCAGCGATCCGGCCAAGGGCATCCAGCGCACTGCTTCGAGGTTTTTTGCGCGCCAAGTGATGCGCAAATCCGTCAGAGGTTTGGCGATGTCGTGCAACAGCGCCGCATAGAACACCACCAGCGTCCATTCGTCGCGCTGAGCGTCGATCGTTTCGATCCGGGCGTTTTCTGGCAAGAGGTGACCGACGCGCCCGTGCAGTGAGGCCAACACCATCTCAATGGTGTGCGCCAGCAGCCCGCCCGCGTGGGCGTGATGATGTGCTTCCGAAGCCGGCATCAATTGCACGAACTCGGCATAACGGCGCAGCGGCTCCAGACAATCGCGCTCGAAGACAGGATTGGAAAAACGTGAAATGCGCCCCATCTCGGTTATGGCCTTGTGCGCCGGCACTACCTGCAACAGGGCATCGGCCGGGAGCACGCGCAGCCAGTCTTGCTGCGTACCGGCCACGGCGATAGGAACAGGCGGTTTGAGTGCAGGATCGGGCGCCGGACGGCGCCTCAGCAGCCAAGCAGCCCAGCCGCGCCAGCCGGTGGGACGGGCCTGACGATTTGCCGCCATCAGGCGCCCGATCCTGCTGACTCGCCGGCGAGCATGTGGCGGATCTGCATCTGAATAGGTGTATCGGTTTTTTTATCACGGGTTACGACCAGATGCTCGTAATCGTCACCTTCGATGTCGCGGATTGCCGCAAAATCCGGCCCAAGTTGGATAAACCACAACCAGTCGTCTTGTAGGCTGTTCCAAACCACACGCCCGCTGGCCGGCTTATGGGGACGGCCCCAATATGCCGCGGAGGCAACGAACTCCAATTTCAACAGATCGTCAATGATCAGCCCGATACGTTCCTGTCTCTGATTGAGTGCAAGACACTCGCCCAATTCCAGCTTCGGCCAGCGTGCCACATGCTCCAACAGCACGTCGCGCACGCAACAGGCCGGATCGAGCCGGGGATCGGGCATGAAACCATCCTCCAAGTGTTCTTCTAGTCCATCGTAGCGGCCTAGCCAATGCAACAAGGCCACCGTCCAGTCAGCCAGACCGAGATTGAGTAGGCTGCGCACGATCATGTACGGTGCGTGAGCATGATCCATCTCGTAGCGGCCGCAGTAAGGAATCTCTTGAAAAGGCGCGGGAATTTCCATCGGAGTGCCAATCACAAATCACGAGAAGAAGTCGCCGCAAATTTTCGGGAAACGCACACTTGCTGCAATAAAAAATAGAATTTACATAAAACCCATTTTCGCTTGACAATTGGTTCAGAATGTGATAGCAAAATAATTTCTGCACCAGCATCGCGCACCACAACGCGGGAACGGGCCGCCAGGCCCCGAACCACTGCGCCAAGGGGTATTGCCGCTATCCGTGGCGCGTCCCAGCGCGCCACGGATAGCCCGTAACCTGTAGTCGGTATCCCGGCCCGGCAGGGCCGGCCAGTACCCGTAAACCCTTTGCGCCAGCGCCCCGAAGAATGAAGGCGCTGGCGCACCCTTTGGATAGGGCCATTAACCCGTAAAAAGCCTTTGCCCGTACCAGCAGCCGCCCCGGCTGACGCCGCCTTTACAACCGGCTTTTGACTACCTCAACGATACGGCTCAACACAAAACAGAAGACAAACCAGTCCATCCACCTTAATAACCGCTACTAACAACGTGGTTATTTGCATGTAAACAACACCGGATACGCCCTAGGTGGAGCGGAATTGACATCCTCCCCCGCCTAAAGGCGGGGGATTCCTACGGTGCTACGCATGAGTTTCCCCTTGCATAGTCGCTTCGGTGGGTTCCTGCTTCGCAGAGGCTGCGCGTTTGGCCCTT
>JAIRRE010000263.1 GCA_031256125.1 Burkholderiaceae bacterium | reverse complement strand
GAACAGCAGAATCAGCAAGATCGCCAGCCAGAAGTTGGGGATGGCGATGCCAAGCTGCGCCAGCAACATCACGCCCCAATCGCCCGCGCGGCGATGGCGGGCGGCGGCATAAACCCCGGCGGCCAGTGCCAGCGCCGCCGCCAGTCCCATCGCCAGCAGCGCCAGCGGCACGGTCAGCGTCAGGCGCTGCGCGATCAGCCCGGCCACCGGCGAGCTGTAGGCGTAGGACTGGCCCATGTCGCCGTGCAGCAGGCCGGCGATCCATGCGGCGTAGCGGAGCGGGGCAGGGCGGTCCAGTCCCAGTTGATGCGCCTTGGCCGCCACCGCCACCGGATCGGCGTCCGGCCCCATCAACGCCTGCGCCGCGTTGCCCGGCAGCGCGTTGAGCGCGGCGAACACGATCACGCTGGTCGCAATCAGCGTGAGAACGAGCGTCAAACAGCGCCGGACAAGGTAGCGGCTCATGGGGCGCGGATTATCCGTATAAGAGGAATACTTCGCACTGGTCATGCCAATAATGAACTACTTTGGAGCAAACCATGAGTCATTCTCAGCAAGACAGCATCGTGATTGTCTCGGCGGCGCGCACGCCGATGGCGGGATTTCAGGGCGACTTCGCAACTCTGACCGCGCCGCAGCTTGGCGCGGTGGCGATTGCGGCGGCGGTCGAACGCGCCGGCATTGAGCGTAGCCAAATCGATGAGGTGCTGATGGGCTGCGTGCTGCCGGCGGGGCAAGGGCAGGCGCCCGCGCGGCAGGCGGCCCTGGGAGCGGGTTTGCCAGTGGCGGCGGGCTGTACCACGGTCAACAAAATGTGCGGATCGGGGATGCGCGCGGCCATGTTCGCGCACGACATGCTGCTGGTCGATTCGGCGCAAGTGATCGTTGCCGGCGGCATGGAGAGCATGACCAACGCCCCGTATCTGCTACCCAAGGCGCGCGCCGGAATGCGCATGGGACACGGCCAGGTACTCGATCACATGTTCCTCGACGGGCTGGAAGACGCCTACGACAAAGGTCGCCTGATGGGCACGTTCGCCGAGGAGTGCGCAACACAATTGAATTTCACCCGCGCGGCGCAGGATGCGTTTGCTATCGAATCCCTCCAGCGTGCCCGGCGCGCCAATGAAGATGGGTCCTTCGCGTGGGAAATCGCACCAGTCAAAGTCGCCACGCGCGCGGGCGAAGTGGTTGTTGCGCGCGATGAACAGCCGTTCAAAGCCAACCTTGAAAAAATTTCCACGCTCAAACCGGCGTTCAGCAAAAACGGTACGGTTACCGCCGCCAACTCGTCCTCCATCTCCGACGGCGCCGCGGCGCTGGTGATGATGCGCGAATCCACCGCCCGGCGGCTTGGCGCAACGCCGCTGGCGCGTGTCACCGGACACGCCACCTTCGCGCAACAGCCCGCCCAATTCACCACCGCGCCGGTCGGCGCCATCGCCAAACTGCTGGGAAAAACCGGCTGGCGCGCACAGGATGTCGATCTTTATGAAATCAACGAAGCCTTTGCCGTCGTCACCATGGCCGCGATGCAGGAACACAAATTGCCGCACGGCAAAGTCAACGTCAACGGCGGCGCGTGCGCGCTGGGCCACCCCATAGGGGCATCGGGCGCGCGCATCCTCGTCACCCTGATCGGCGCACTGCGCCAGCGCGGCGGTCAGCGCGGCATTGCCAGCCTGTGCATTGGCGGCGGGGAAGCCACGGCGATGGGGGTGGAGCTGGTGGCCGATTGAGCTTGGTTATTTGTCGCATTCCCTGCGATGGTCTATTAACCACAAATCCAGGCGCGCCCGTGCGCAGACTGCATGAGGCATTGCCGTAAACTTGCGACATCAATCGCATAGCAAAGTCGCTCTGCATTGACTGAAAAACTGCTGTGTCCACAACTACCCCGCATCCGCCAGCCGCAGCTTCGCGCCCCAGCGTCATCCAGCTTGCCATCAAGGAAAAAGGCGCGCTTTACGCTGCTTACATCCCCATCTTTGCCGACGGCGGAGTCTTCATTCCCAGCGCGCGCGAGTACAAGCTGGGCGACGATATTTACGTACTCATCACGCTGCTCGATGATCCGCAGCGTTACCCGATCGTGGGCAAGGTGGCGTGGATCACGCCCGCGCGCGCTTCGGGCAACCGCACACAAGGCATAGGCATCAAATTTCCCAAGGACGAAAAATCGGCCAAAATCAAGGCGCGGATCGAGGAAATTCTGGGCGGCGCGCTCCAATCCGATCGCCCCACGCAAACGATTTAACGGGGCGATGTTTACCGATTCGCACTGCCATTTGACGATGCCGGAGCTGGCCGCCGATCTGCCCGCCGTGCGAGCGGCGATGGCGGCGGCCGGCGTGACGCGGGTGCTGTGTATCAGCACTTCGATGGAGGAATTTCCGCGGGTGCGCGATCTGGCGCATCGCTATGACAGCGTTTGGGCCAGCGTTGGCGTGCATCCCGACAACGAAGGGCAGGATGTGCATGAGCCAACCGAGGACGAACTGGCCACCGCCGCCGCCGATCCGCGCGTCATTGCCATCGGCGAAACCGGCCTCGATTACTACCAGATGGACGAGCGCAAAGGCGGGCGAGAGGTGGCCGATATGGAGGGACAGCGTGCGCGCTTTCATACCCACATTCGCGCTGCACGTCGCGTCGGCAAACCTTTGGTAATCCACACCCGGGCGGCGGCGCAAGACACCTTGCGCATCCTGCGCCAGGAAGGCGTGGGGCAGGGCGGCGGCGCGTGGGATCGCGCGCCCGGCGTGTTCCACTGCTTCACCGAAGACGCGGCAGTGGCCCGCGCGGCGCTGGAGATGGGCTTTTATATTTCGTTTTCGGGCATCGTCACATTCAAAAATGCGCGCGATTTGCAAGACGTGGCGCGCACCGTCCCTCTGGATCGCATCTTGATCGAGACCGACGCGCCTTACCTTGCCCCCGTGCCCATGCGCGGCAAAACCAACAGCCCGGCCTATGTGCCTTATGTCGCGGCCAAGCTGGCGGAACTGCGCGGCACGACGCCACAGGCCATCGGCGAAATCACCAGCGCGAACTTCGACGCACTCTTTTTAAACAGGAATTGATGCATTTATGAAATGGCAATCGGCTTTTACCGGCGTACTCCTGGCTACGGCGCTGGCATGGGGACAGGGCGCCCAGGCGCAAACGCAGAGCGGCGGCAATCCCGCCGGCAATCCGTTCACGCGCGCCATCAAGCAGGACAACCCTTCGGGCATCCAAGCGTTATTGGCTCAGGGGTTCGACCCCAACACCAAGGACGAACACGGGCAGCCGGGCATTGTCATGGCGCTGCACGAAGGCTGCTTCCAAGCCGCCAAAGCGCTGGCCGATTCGCCCCGGCTCAAAGGCGAACAGACCAATGCCGCTGGCGAAAGCGGGTTGATGATGGCCGCCTTTACCGGCCAGATGGATATTGCCAAGGAACTCGTCGCCAAAGGCGCGCTGATTAACAAGCCCGGTTGGACGCCGCTGCATTACGCCGCTACCAAAGGACAGATGGGCATGATCCGCTACCTGCTGACGCAGGGCGCGAACATCAACGCCGGTTCGCCCAATGGCAGCACGCCACTGATGATGGCGGCGGCCTACGGCTCACCCGAATCCGTGACGCTGCTGATCGAATCGGGCGCGGACATCCACAAACACAACGACCTGTGCCTGACCGCGCTGGACTTCGCCAAACAATATGAACGCCCCGATGCCATCGGGCTGCTCACACAAGCGGAGCAGAGCAACCCAGCCGGCGCTACGGGCGCGCCGTGCGTCAAACCCACGGTTCCGGCATCTGCCGCCGAATGAACAGGCGGGGCTTTGAGGCAACGCTGAACTTTGTCAATGCGCCCGGTCCCAGTTCGACCCTAACCCGGCATCGGCCACCAGCGGCACTTTGAGTTGCGCGACGCCTGCCATCCAGGCGGGGATGATCTGGCGCGCCCAGTCCGCTTCGGCTTCGGGCACCTCGAAGATCAGTTCGTCATGCACCTGCATCACCATGCAGGTGGCGCGGCGCTCGTCCTGCAAGCCTTGCTGGACCTTGACCATCGCCATCTTGATGAGGTCGGCCGCCGTGCCCTGCATCGGCGCGTTGATGGCGGCGCGCTCGGCGGCTGCGCGGCGCGGGCCATTGCCGCCACGAATGTCGGGCAGATATAGCCGCCGGCCAAATACGGTTTCGACGTAACCCTGCTGGCGTGCCTGTTCGCGGATGTCGTCCATGTAGCGCGCCACGCCGGGGTAACGATCAAAGTAGCGGGCGATGTAGTTGCGCGCCGCCGTGTTGTCGATGCCCAGGTTGCGCGCCAGCCCGAAACTGCTCAGTTGTTCGTCGTCGTTGTAGCTGTAGGCAATGCGCTCATCGAGCGCGGTGCCGTTGATGTAGTGGCTTTCCGTGGTTAGGTTCCCCCCTGCATCGTAGGCATAGGTGCGGGTGTTGCCTGCGGCATCGGTGCTACTGGTTTGGCAATTCTGCTTTTGCAGATCGCAGTTGCTCTGCGTGGTCATTGTGTCATGTGGCGGTTGTATAGCAAGCAATCTCCATTATTTCCTGCAAGCCGAAACACGATGGGTTTCGCTACGCTTAACCCATCCTACAAGCTTCAATAAAATATTGCCCCCATAAAACTTCACATATAATATATCACTATAGTAACATCAACACCAATAATCGTTGAGCCACGTACAGTCAATCATTCTGATTCTGATTCTGACTCCGAGTCTTCTTTGTTTCGACGACCGTCTGTCCACGCCCAAACATATGGCGCCAAAAACCAACAGACAAGAAGAACACCCCAAGCAAACCAACCATTAAACCAAAGTTCAGACAAATCAATCGAAAAAATTTCTAATACCATAGTAAAAACCATTACGACAAAGAACATTACTATAGTAGTTTTTAGTCTATTGAACCATTTCATCATCTACTCCTAACACCCACATTTTTCCTCTTGGACGGAAAGTACTGCGCTAGCTCCAATACCAACACCAGCACCAACATCAAGACCATACGAGAGATCTCCCATGCTATGCGGATAACTGTATGATACCAACCCACCTAAACGAGTGACCGAATCAGAATATCCAGCACCTACAACAAAACTCACGCTAGCACTAAAAGCGACACCGTTTGCTGCATATGGATTTGGGCAATCCGTTTTATTATTAGTAAATGTTGCTGGATCTGGATGTATTGGATTGGGCATATCAACTGCCAGGTTCGGCAGCTTAATTTTTGTTTTAATTTCAATTCCACCCATAACCATAGAATAAAACCCTTTAATTCAGTATTTCTTGTTACACCCGCACTTGCAATTACAGTCAGATGTTAAATCAAAATATCCACCGCCAGCTCCAATTCCATCCACATAAGAAGCACTAGTTACATTTCCCGATCATGTAGCCAATCCTTGTGAGTCAATATAATATATTGGCTGATTATTTGCATATCCATACCAATTCACGCCGCCATTCAACCGAATCGGATCACTCTAAACATACCTTCCTATATTTGGCTTATAGTCTCTGTAAAAATTATATTGACTACCCGACTCTTGATCAAAGTACTGTCCCCCAAACCTCAAATTCATCGTGATGGAGCTGCTATTGGGTAGAACCCCAGTCGATCCAAAGCTCTCCGCCACCGCTTTCCAGTTTGTATTGCCCTGTTTGTCCGTCGCCAGTATCGGCGTGCTCAAGTGATCCGTATGCACGTAGTCATAGACGGTATTCGCATCGGTCAGGCTGTTGTTCTGCACGTCGGCCAGTCAAGCAGCGGCGCTGGCTGTTAGGCCGAGGCTGGAAAAAACGGACGGCTTGCGCGCAGGTGATGATGGCAAGAGTAAACCAAGGGGAATGGTAACCTGGCCATGTAACACCCAAAAGTCGGGCGAAACGCTTATTTCTATAGTTAGGTTAATGCGCACGGTCCCAGTTCGGGCCTAGCCCGGCCTCAGCTATTAGCGGCACTTTGAGTTGCGCAACGCCGGCCATCCAGGCAGGGATGGTCTGGCGCGCCCAGTCCGCTTCCGCTTCCGGCACCTCGAAGATCAGTTCGTCGTGCACCTGCATCACCATGCAGGTGGTCCGGCGCTCGTCCTGCAAGCCTTGCTGGACTTTGACCATCGCCATTTTGATGAGGTCGGCCGCCGTGCCCTGCATCGGCGCGTTGATGGCTGCGCGCTCGGCAGCGGCGCGGCGCGGGCCGTTGCCGCCGCGGATGTCGGGCAGATATAGCCGCCGGCCAAACACGGTTTCGACGTAACCCTGCTGACGCGCCTGTTCGCGGATGTCGTCCATGTAGCGCGCCACGCCGGGGTAGCGCTCGAAGTAGCGGGCGATGTAGTTGCGCGCCGCCGTGTTGTCGATGCCCAGGTTGCGCGCCAGCCCGAAGCTGCTCATGCCATAGATCAGCCCAAAGTTGATGACCTTGGCGTAGCGCCGCTGCTCCGGGCTGACCTGATCGGGCGCGACGCCGAATACCTCGGATGCGGTGGCGCGGTGCACGTCTTGCCCGTGCGCGAAAGCCGCCAGCAGCGCCGCATCGTCGCTGATGTGGGCCATGATGCGCAGTTCGATCTGGCTGTAGTCGCAACTCAAAATTACGCAGCCGGGCGGCGCGATGAAGGCTTCGCGGATGCGGCGGCCTTCAGGTGTGCGCACCGGAATGTTTTGCAGGTTAGGGTCGTTGCTGGCCAGCCGACCCGTCACGGCCACGGCCTGCGCGTAATGGGTATGCACGCGCCCCCGCGCATCGACCAGTTGCGGCAGCTTGTCGGCGTAGGTGCTTTTAAGTTTGGCCAGGCCGCGATGTTCCAGGATGCGCGCGGGCAGCGGGTAATCCCCAGCCAATTTCTCCAGCACTTCCTCGTCGGTGCTGGGCGCGCCGGTGGCGGTCTTCTTGACCACCGGCAAGCCCAGTTTCTGGAAAAAGATTTCGCCGATCTGCTTAGGGCTGCCCAGATTGAACGGCTGCCCGGCCAGTTCATGCGCCTGCTGCTCCAACGTCA
Source organism: Burkholderiaceae bacterium (assembly GCA_031256125.1). Lineage (GTDB taxonomy): Bacteria > Pseudomonadota > Gammaproteobacteria > Burkholderiales > Burkholderiaceae_C > Ottowia. Next base: position 78 of record JAIRRE010000263.1, on the reverse strand, counting down.
ACACACGCTCGCCCAGCTGCTGGCTTTGCTGGCGCAACAGCGCGGTGTCGATCAGCACGCCGTGGCGTTCCATCTGGA
>JAIRRE010000052.1 GCA_031256125.1 Burkholderiaceae bacterium | reverse complement strand
TATCGCTGGCCGAGTTGCCGAGCTGGCTGCTGGAGCCGGGCGCGCTGTTGCCCACCAACAAGGAACTGGCCGCCATTGCCGCCGCCTGTAATCAGAAGCTGATCCAGCGCATTGAAGGGCTGCCCGCGTCACCTTTACCGGCAGCGTAACGCGCTCAAGGCTTTTCGCCCGGCGCGGTTACGCTGCCGGGCGATACGGCAAATTGCAGTACCTCGGCGCTGGAGCGCTGTGCTTCGCCGGTGGTGCCGAACCAGAATGACAGGGTTTGCTTGAGTTCGTTGAACCAGTAGCCGATGACGGTGCCTATGGTCAGGCTGGCAGTGGTGTCGCGTAGCAGCCTTTCGGCGATACCGGAAAACACGCAAAACACGATCCCCACCGCGCCCAGCAGCAGCATCGCGGTGATGGCCGGGCGCACCCAGTCATTGTGCTGCTGCGCGGCCAGCTTGCGGGCGCTATCCCGGTCGGCCGCTTCCGCCGCGTACTGCGCCGTGGACGCCTGAAGCCGGTTTTGTTCCGCCGTGACGGCAAGCTGCTGAAGCTGGACCTTGGAGTTGACCTCCAACTCTTTGAGCTTGAGCGCCGCTTGCGGGTCGGCCAGCAGCGCCGCCGATACGGCGTCGGGCGTGGCTTGCGTGCCCAGCGCGGTGGCCACCAGTCCGCCCACTGCCGCCCCGGCGGGGCCGCCCAAAATTCCACCAACGATGGGCGCGGCTTTGCTCACGACGCCCGCAACATCTTTCCAGTCCATATCAGGCATCCTCCGCCGCGTATTGCAGGTTTACGGCGATGCGCCGCGCCCAGCCTTTGCCGAAGGTGGCCCAGGTGGACAGTTGCGTGTAGAAGTTCAGGCGCTGCGCGTTGAAGCGCGCCAGCACATCCATGCTTGGCATTCCGCGCACGGCGGACAGGGTGATGGGGCCGACGATGCCATCATCAGCCACGCCCACGGCGCGTTGTAGGAACCGAATGGCCTGTCCGATGCCGTGGTTGACCGCCGCATCAAACACCTGAAAGCCTATGGCCCCGTCGTACTGAACGCACTTGGCGCGGTTCCAATAGGCGTCGCGGTAGATGGCCTTGGCCTGATCGCGCGTGAGGTCGCACATGGCCCCGGTGTAGCCCGCTTCGCGCGCGGTGCGCAGGGTGACGCCCCAGTTGGTTTCGCCGCCCGGATCGGCCGGGTTGCACACGTAGCCACCCTCGTTGCCGATGAGCCGCTCAAAAGCTTGATCGAAGTCCATTATTTATGTCCCAGTTTTGACAAGATGCCTTCCCATACCACGGCGCCGACACCCATGGCGAATATGCCTATCAGCGCCACAAATCCCTGTGAAGAAGCCTTGCGCAAGCGCCTGCCGAAGCGTAAATCTTCGCGGAATTCTTCCACCTCACGGGGGTTTTCCGCGTCAACGCCAAGCATGGCCAATACTTTTTTGACCGCTTCCTTTGACGCTTCGTGCGTCAGTTCGTTTTCTGTCATTGGTGGATATAAATTTAATAACTCTTATTGAGTCGTTGGTAATATGCCGCAGCAATCGGTGTTGCGGTTTGTTTGCTCAGGGCGACAATTTTGCGGGCCTGCTTAATGATGAGGTCTCGGACATGCCCGGTAGCGTATTGAGCGTGCATGAAAGCGTGAATGTCATCGCCATCCGGTTCAGCGCACATCTCGCCAGCCTTTTTACTTAGCTCCAGGATGGCGTTATGCTGCCCGGTCACAATATCCGCGATGCCGCCCCCATAAAGGCTTTTGAGTTCGTGGATTTCTTCCGAGCTGGGTATATCCATCGGGTTTTGATCCGGGTCAAGTTTGTGGGTGTTTAGATTCATGGTGTTTTACTCTCTCCTCAAAGTGTGGCGATGATGAAGGCCAAAACTTCTTCGTAGCGCAAGCCGTAGCGGTCTCCGGCCTCTACTGCGGGGACTTGGACATTACCCTCATCATCCTTGACCTCTGCTGTGGCTTCCCATGCGTCATGGCAGAAAATGCCGTAATCATCGGCATTAAGCCCCTCGGCGGCGAAAGCGGCTTGCACATCTTGCGCGACCAGGCCGATATGCGTGCGCGCGTCATCGCCTTTTGCGGAAACCGAATCGTTGAACTTGAACGCCCGCACCAGGGTTTTAAGCCGTGCCGCCACCGCGCGCTCGGCATCCGAGAGCGGTCGAACCTGCTGCTTGTCGCGCCCGTCGGAGGTGTTTATGGATCCGTTTCCGGCATATATCTGCGCCCAGCGGTTTCCCGGAGCGCCAAGATTCAGGGCATTATCTGAAACCGGGGTTAATGTGCTGTTGATGGTGAATATACCGGCTTGATTGTTCCCGTAGTCTATATAACTGCTGCCCACGCTGCCGAAATAAATCCGTCCGCATGAGTTATTCACCGAGTCTATAACTTGAATATACCCCACGCCAGAACCGGCACTGGCGTTGTCATAGATGCTCATCATCGACGGCGATCCAGACGCACAACTGATGATTTGAAATTTATATATGCCAGATGTATAGGCGAGCTTGGCATATAAAGTATCTGCCTGGTCTGTTATTATGGCTCCGTTTTCAAATGTCGCGCTATAGCTGAAAATTACCGGAGCGCCGAAGGAAGCCGTTCCATGATAGAAACGGTTATATGAACTGGCGGGCAGCGGCCCATTGTTTCCGCCGCCCGAATAGGTTGCGCCATAGCACTCTAATTCTGTGCCATAGCGGTAAGTAAACCCGCCGTAGTAGTTTGCTTCGCAGTAGGTGCCGATAAACGATGTTGGCCCGGCCCAGCCATTGGGCGGCGTATTTCCGGCAAATGTTTCCACGGTCAGGCCGCAAAATTCCCCGGTAATGCGCTTGAAGTGCGAGTTGATGAGCTGGTTGCCATCCGTGACGCCGATGCCCCGGAACGAGTGCATGCAACTGACGTTCTGGTACAGATTGCCGGTGGAGGCGTAGCAGTTGTTGGCGTTCCAGTAGGCGCGGTCGAGCAGGATGCCCCAGCCGTATGTCGGGCCGCTGGGGTTGTTCCAGTCTCCGATGTCCCAAAGGCGCAGGTTTTCAAAAACGCAATCGTAGCTGTCGGTCATCAGGATGGCGCATTTATCGAAATCCTGAATATGCAAATCCCTGAAAATGGCGTTTCTATTTCCCGACCCGGAAATTCGTGGAGGATCGTAAAAATACTCTCCGCCGCCCGTGATGCCCGGCCCCATGATTTTTAGCCCCTGCAAAATCGTGCCGAAGGCGGTGAGCGCGTTGGTGCTCGATGAGAGCACCGGGCCGCCGCCGTTGTGCGTGCAGTTCAGGATGGTGGTGTCCCAGCCGTCGCCGATGATTTTGGGCGCGTTGTTGTAGGTCAGGGTTCCGGCGATGACGTAGGTGCCCGATGGCACGTAAATGATCGCGCCGCTGCTGTCCTGGTAGTTCAGCGCCGCCTGGAATGCCGCCGTATCGTCATACACGCCATCGGCCGCCGCGCCAAAGTCCAGCACCGATACGCGCTCGCGGCACTTGTCCTGCAAGGTGCGCGGCACCGCCGCGACGCCGTTCTGAATAAACCCCACCAGCGACGAGCCGTTTTCCCCGGCCAGGTTGACCGCCGCGTTTTGCGCCGCGTTGTCGGCGTAGGCGGTGGTAGCTATCAGGTTGTTGCTGGTATTGGGCGGCTGCGTGGTGGCCGAGTCGTTGCCGATCCAGCCCGCGCCGCCCGTGTCCGGGTTGGCGCTGTTGTTTTCCGCCTGGTTGATCCAGTAACCCGTGCCGTCGGCCTTGGCCAGCATGGCCCCTTGCGGGTAGCCGCCCACCGCTGCCGCGAAGGCCGCGTCGTAGGCGAACAGGCCGCCGGCGCTTTGCCACTGCTGGATGGCGGTGATGGCGTTGAGGATGCCGTTGAAATCGGCCCCGTCGGGCGGAATGCCGCCCACGTTCAGCGGCGTCATGGTCGCGGGCGGAAAGCCATCGGTAAACGATGCCGCCCCGGGGCTGGAGGTAATTTGCGATGGCACCGGAATGGCGTTCTTGGTGCCGCTGTTGGCAAACGGGAGTTGAACTTTTTGCGGGGGGTTGTTATGCTGCATAAGGCACCTGAATGGGAGTAAAAAAGTTGCCGCTGCCAAACGGCTGAAGGCCGGAATCTTTGAATCCGAAGGTTGTGGCGGGCTGTGTGTTGATGACGTTCATGCGCACAGCCGCGGGGCGCGGAAACGCCCCGGAATTGGTGATGATCGAAAGCTCGTCGGGCGCAAGCGCGAACTCGAAGACGTAGTCCATGCGCATCAGGCCCATGTCAATTACGTAACAGCGCCCCCGGCCCGCGAACAGGTTTTGCAGCATCTGATTGAGCGCGGGCGCGCTGCAAACGGAGATATTGGATAGCGCCTTGACCAGAATCAGCGTGCGGTAGGCGTCATCGGCCAGCGCCAGCGCATTGGCCACGCCCACCCAGCCGAATTTGAAGGGCGCTTGCCCGAAGGGCAGCCCCGTCGGCCCCGGCGTGAAGCCCAGGTTTGAGGGGTCGGCGCTGGCGTTGGGAATGTTGCGCGACACGCCGACGATGCGGCCCCAGATGTCCAGGCCGTTGCCCTGCGCGGTGTCGATATTCCAGATGGCGTTGTAAAAATTGTCCAGATCGGCGCGCGGGTCGATCCAGGCGTCCATGCCCTGCACCAGTTGCACCAGGGTGGCGCTGTTGGCGTACTGGCTGATGATGGTTTGTTCTACGTTGAGCATGAAGCCCTCTTGAGATAGCGGGTGACGAAGTTGTCCTGGTTGGCCGAATCTGCGGCCTGGGCCGACGGGGCGCTGGCCGCCGTTGCCGGTTGTTTTCGCGGAGCGGCGCGCCCTTGCAGGTAGCCGCTGAGCACGGCCCCCTCCTGCCCGGCGGCGGCCTTGATGCCCAGCTTTTTGATGCCGTAGCGGGCCACCTCGTCGCGCGTCATATCGGCGCTGTCGAACGCGCCGATGTGCTCGGAGAGCGCGCGCGCCAGCCGGTCGCGCTCGGCCACCTGGGAGACCAGGCGCTTGAAATCGGCGGCGCTGGAATGGACGCCGCCGTTGTCCTTGTAATACTGGGCTATGCGGGATAGAATGGCGTTCGAGGCGTTGGTGAGGCGACCCTCAGCGGTAACGCGAGGGGTTTGTCCACCCTCACCGTCAAGGCTGGTAGTGCCAATCCTCGTATCAGCCACGCCTCGCTTATCGTTTTTCGTGTATTCGGTAATCAGCCAAATTTTCTTTTGGCTGTACCAGTTAAGCGATACCACAGCCTCATGATTCGATGATTCAAGAACAAGACGGTTTTTACCGCTCTTGTCCGGTATCTTCTTCATAGAAGACAGGATTTCCTGAAGTCTGTCTAGTACTTCAGGATGTTTGGCTGCGATCTTGGCCAGACCATAGCCGCCCTCGTAGTCTTTATCGGGGTTGCCTTCCTTGCCCCACACCAGATCAATATCGCCCACGTCGGGGTGATACAGCGCGCCGATGGCCTCGCCATCTTTGAGTTCCAGCAGCTTCTTGACTGCGCCCTTGGCGTCGTGGCGGTATTGGGTCAGGATTGGCCCGAAGGGGCCATGCTTGGATGCGCCGCCTTCGCCGCCGCCGTTGCCGGAACCGGACGAGCCACCCGCGCCGGACATGAGCGCAAATTCGCCTTTGTTGTCACGCTTGTGCTTGGCATTGAAATCTGGGTCGATCATGGTTTCTTGTTCAAAATGAGCCGGTGTCGGTGGCTCAACACAAAACTCCCCCGCTCCCCCGCCCCTCTCCTCTCCCGCAAGCGGGCGAGGGGAAAAGTCAAGCCCGTTGCCCGCAAGCGGGATATGGGTTGGGGAGAGGGCAAGGAATAAATGCAAAAAGCCCCCGGCTGCTGCAAACAGCGCGGGGGCTTCGCTTTTGTGTATGTGTGTGTAATGCCGCGCCGCTACACCAGCGCCACTTGAATATCGGCGGCTGACACGGTGGGCGATTGGTCTATGCCCAATTGCACGCGGCTGGCCGTGGCCGCGCCGATGCCCAGTTGCATCGAGACAATTTCAACGGACGGGTCTATGGCCATGATGGCCGAGTAAAACCGGCTGGCGTAGATCGTCGAGCCGATGCGCGCCCGCGCCCCGCCGTCGCTGCCCGCAAAACCGTTGATGACGGCCTGCTGTATCGACTGGAGAATGTTGCTGGGCAGCACCGGGCTGTTGGCCAGCTCGATATAGAACTGGATCGCCACGCTTTGCGGAATGTTGAAGGTGACGTTGTAGGCGGGGTATGGCGGCTCGTAGCCGCTGGTGTCCTGCACCGCCACCGTGGTGTTGCCGTTGTAGTCCGCGCCAACGCTCTTTTTGAGCCAGATCGCGCGGGCCACTTCCTGCGGGTCGCCCCCCACTACGGCCACATAAATCGAGTGCGGCGCCAGCGGGTACTGGGTCGCCCCCTGTGTGATGGGCGCGTTGGAGGTGTTTTCGGCGCAGTACACGTCCAGCACGCCGGGCACCGCGAACACGTTGGCGTAAATGGAGGGCAGCGTGCCAATGGCGTTGAGCGCCACCGAGTTCTGACGCCGGAACTCGAATTCGGCGGCGCTTTCCACATCATTGCCCAGCGCGCCATCGCTGGCGTTATAGGCGCTGTCCCACCCGGCGATGGCCTGGTAAATGCTGGCGATTGCGCCCGCCGCGCACGGTATCGGCCCGGTTTGCTGGTTGGCAAATTGCAGGTCTATGGAGCCGCCCGGCGGTATCGTCCCCGCCCCCGCGCAGGCGTAAACATTGCCCGCCGAGTCCGACACCAGCGCGCCCAGGGGAATCGTTACGCCGGCAAGCCCGGTACAGGTAACGGTGACCACGGTCGGCTGCGCCGGTTTGCGGTCGAGGAAATAGATGCGCCCTATGGCGTCCTGCATCCGGCCCTGCGCGTACAGCGGATCGACCTGGCTGACGTAGCGCATCATCGTGCTGTTCTTGTCGCCGATGATGGCCGTCAGGCTCGAGGCCAACTGCCCTTGCGGACTGGCCAGATTGACGGTGTTGAGCTGGCCGCCAAAGGCCGCGTTCATGTCGGTGAGCACGCCCGAGAGAATCTCCGCCTCGGTGGGCGCGGTTACGCCGCCCGGCCCGAAATTGAGCGCCGGTACATTGGTCTGTGTAGTCATGGTCAGAAAGTGACGTTGTGGCTTGCGCCGGTTGAGTCGATTACCCGCACCTGGCCGGTAATCGCGCGGCCCGAAAAGCCCGCGATCAGGCACTGCGCCTGGACGACTTCGGGCACCGTCAGCGCCGCATTGACGATGGCCTGTTTGACCAGCGCCAGCGGCGGCAGCTTGCCCAAAATCTGCTGCCAATACGGCACGCCCGGCGTGGTGTCGTACCAGAGTTCGCCCGCGAACAGGCGCACCGCGCTGGCCACGTCTTGCGCGATGGCGTAGGGGTTGGCGGCCAGCGCAATATCGCCGTTGGCGTCGCACACCAAATCCCAGCGCGTGCGGTCGAGCAATAGGGTATTCATGGATTGGGCGCTCCCGTGTTGCCGTCGCCGGTTTGCACACCGGGGTGGGTGTGTTGCATGAGGGTTACGCCGCCCGCCGTCACATCGGCGGAAACTTGCAGCGGCCCGGCCATCGTCGCGCCCCCGCCCGCCTCGCCCGTTCCTTGCGACAGCGGCCCGTTGATGAGCGTGGCGGCGTTGATCGTCGCCTGCGGCGCGGTGGCGGTGATGGCGTTATCGGCGTTGATCTCAATGTTGGGCGCGGACAGCGTGATCTTTTGCGGCGAGTGCACCGTGATGCCGTCATCGCCAAACCGCACGTACTGCGCGGGCGCGCCGTTGAGCACGCCGCCCAGATACAGCGCATCGGCCATATCCATCTTGCGGCCAGAGCCGGGGTTGCTCTGCTGTCTGCTGGACTTGACCGCCGAAATGTCCCGGCTGGCAAACACCGCAATGCCGATGTCGCCGGGCTGCGGGTCGATGATGACCGCGTTGGCCCCGCCCTGCACCCGCAGATACGGAACGTCGTAAACAACCGCGTGCGGCACGGCGTTGAGCGCGCCGTCAAGCTGGTTGACCAGCGGCTGCACATCCACGCGGCCCACCGGCGACAAATCGCCCGCGTTGGTGCAGCTTTGCACCTGCACCAGCGTAG
>JAIRRE010000155.1 GCA_031256125.1 Burkholderiaceae bacterium | reverse complement strand
GACAACCCCCGCTCCACCATTTCGCGGGCAAAGTCGAGAAAGGCGAGGCTGCCCTTGGCCGTCGGATCGAACACCACGCCGGGCAGTCCGTAGCTGGGCGCTTCGGCCAACCGTACATTGCGCGGAATGATGGTGTCGAACACCTTGCGCCCGTAGTGCGCCTTGAGTTGATCGCTGACCTGTTGCTGCAAAGTGATGCGCGCATCGAACATCACGCGCAACAAACCAATCAGTCGCAAATCCGGGTTCAGGCGCGCGTGCACCTCGCGGATGGTGTTGGTTAAATCCGCCAACCCCTCCAGCGCGAAGTATTCGCATTGCATCGGCACAATGACGCCCTGCGCGGCGCACAGACCATTGAGCGTCAAGAGCGAGAGCGCGGGCGGGCAGTCGATCAGCACAAAATCGTAATTGGCCTCGACCTTGGCCAGCGCTGCCTTGAGCCGCCGCTCGCGGCGCTTTTCGGCCACCAGTTCAACCTCCGCGCCCGCCAAATCCCGGTTGGCGCCCAGCACGGCGTAGCCTGCCCCTGCTTGTGCCAGTCGTTCGGGAATGATCGCCGCTTCGGTGATGGCACTCGACTCCAGCAGCACGTCGTAAACCGACGCGGCAAGTTGCCGCTTATCCAGCCCCGACCCCATCGTAGCGTTACCCTGCGGATCGAGATCGACCAGCAACACACGCTGACCAATTTGCGCCAACGCCGCCGCCAAATTGACGGTGGTGGTGGTTTTGCCGACGCCACCTTTCTGATTGGCGATGCAGAAAATGTTGGCCATGATGGAATCGGTTGAGCGTCAGAAGGTTGAGCAGAGAGGAGAGGCAGACACAAATAGCGCGACAGACAAGACGATTGCGTAGTGTACCGTTTGCGCCCCGGACAATGAGTCGCCAATTGTTCAGGCTGCACTCCAGCGGCAAACACTTTTCTCCGCTCAACGCTCAATCATCCTCATCCATACCAGACACCGTTCCGCTTCCAACCCCGGCACGGTCAGTTGTTCCACGTGAAACACTTCCACCGATAGCGGCAACGCGGCAATTTCAACATCCGGGCGCTTGCCTTTCATCGCCAGCCAGACGCCGCCCTCGGCCAGTGCGCCACGCGATGCCGTCGTGAAATCCGCCAGCGACGCAAAAGCGCGCGAGGTAATCAGGTCGAATGGCTCGGCCAGCGTTTCCACCCGCGCGTGCCGCCCGGTCAGATTCGGCAAGCGTAATGCGCCCGCCGCCTGCTGGATGAAGGCGGCCTTTTTGGCCACCGAATCCACGCACGTTACGGCAATCTCCGGCTGACAAATGGCCATCACCACGCCGGGCAGGCCGCCGCCGCTGCCGACATCCAACAAACGCACGGGTTGCGACAGCGTGCCCGTCGCGTGCAAATGGCGGCGCAACGGCGCGATGACGGCCAAGCTGTCGAGCAAATGGTGCGTCAGCATCTGCGCTGGGTCGCGCAATGCGGTCAGGTTATAGACGCGGTTCCATTGCGCCAGCAGCGCCAGATAGTCAAGCAACTGGCGCTGCTGGTCATCGGTCAGCGTCAAACCAAGCTCAGCCAATCCGGCCTGCAACCGATTTTCGAGCTGACCGGGCGAGCCATCCCCATTCATGCTGCCTTCCCCGGCTGCGCCAAGAAGTCCCGGTAGCCGCCTTTGCGCAAATGAATCAGCAGCAGCGAGATCGCCACCGGCGTCACGCCAGAAATGCGCGCCGCTCTGCCCAACGTGTCAGGACGGTGCTGTTGCAGCTTTTGCCGCACTTCGATAGACAGCGCCGCGATCTGCATGTAATCCAGCTCCGGTGGCAGGCGCAGGTTTTCGTAATGTGCGGCGCGCGCCACTTCGTCTTTTTGCCGGTCGATGTAACCGGCGTACTTGGCGGCAATCTCGACCTGCTCGACCACTGCATCATGCGCTTCGCCCAGTGTTTCACGTGAAACATCGGCGCACGCATAGCGCCCGTCATCCATCCCCACCAGTGCGGCATACCCCACCCCCGGTCGGCACAGCAGGTCGAACAGGTTGTACTCATGTTCAAGAGGTTTGCCCAGTACCCGTTCGGCTTCGCTCGCGGGCAGGCTGCGCGGGTTGACCCAGGTCGATTTGAGCCGCTCTGTTTCACGTGAAACAGCATCGCGCTTGCGGCAAAACGCCGACCAGCGCGCATCATCGACCAGCCCCAACCGCCGCCCCGTTTCGGTCAGCCGCATATCGGCGTTGTCCTCGCGCAATTGCAGCCGGTATTCAGCCCGACTGGTGAACATGCGGTACGGCTCGGTCACGCCACGGGTAATCAGGTCATCGACCAGCACGCCAAGATACGCCTCGTCGCGGCGCAGCGTCCACGGCGCTTCGCCCCGGGTGTACAGCGCCGCATTGACGCCCGCGTACAGCCCTTGCGCCGCCGCTTCCTCATAGCCGGTGGTGCCGTTGATCTGCCCGGCAAAAAACAGTCCAGCGATCTGCCGCGTCTCAAAACTGCTTTTGAGCGCGCGCGGGTCGAAATAATCGTATTCGATGGCGTAGCCGGGCCGCAGAATGTGCGCGTCCTCCAGCCCGGCAATACTGCGCACCAGCGCCAACTGAATGTCGTAAGGCAGGCTGGTCGAAATCCCGTTGGGGTAAACCTCGTGCGTATCCATCCCCTCCGGCTCCAGAAATACCTGGTGGCTGTCTTTGCCTGCGAAGCGGTTCACCTTGTCTTCCACGCTCGGGCAATAGCGCGGCCCCACGCCTTCGATCTTGCCAGTGAACATCGGGCTACGCGCAAAGCCGGTTTTGATGATCTCGTGCGTGCGCGCATTGGTGTACGTGATCCAGCACGGCAACTGGCGCGGGTGCATCCCCGCCCGGCCCATGAAGCTGAACACCGGCACGGGCGCAGAGCCATCCACGCCATCGCCCGGCTGCACCTCGCACCGGTCAAAGGCTATGGTGCGGCCGTCCAGGCGCGGCGGCGTACCGGTCTTGAGCCGCCCTTGCGGCAACCCCAGTTCCTTCAGGCGCGCCGAGAGGCGCACAGCGGGCGGGTCACCGGCGCGTCCGCCGGGATAACTGTCCAGCCCGACGTGGATGCGGCCATCCAGAAACGTCCCTGCCGTCAACACCACCGCCCGGCCCCGGAAAG
>JAIRRE010000142.1 GCA_031256125.1 Burkholderiaceae bacterium | reverse complement strand
CAAACTGCCCGAGGGCTTCGGCTACGAGTGGACCGGCGTCTCGCGCGAAGAAAAACTGGCCGGCAACCAGGCGCTATATCTGTATGGTTTCGCCATTCTGGCGGTAGTGTTGGCGCTGGCCGCGCTGTACGAAAGCTGGTCGATTCCGCTGGCGGTGATTCTGGTGGTGCCCGTGGGCGTACTGGGCGTGCTGGCGGCGGTGTCGGCGCGGTTCCTGACCAATGACGTGTATTTCCAGGTCGGCCTGATTACCATCATCGGCCTGTCGTCCAAGAACGCCATTCTTATTATCGAATTCGCCAAAGACTTGCAGGCGCAAGGCATGAGCGTGGCCGAGGCCGCGCTGGGGGCGGCGCATCTGCGCTTCCGCCCGATCGTGATGACATCGCTGGCGTTCCTGCTGGGGGTGCTGCCGCTGGCGCTTGCCTCCGGCGCGGGGTCGGCCGGTCAGCGTGATATTGGCACAGGCGTGATGGGCGGCATCATCATCGGCACCTCGCTGGCGGTGTTCTTCGTGCCGATGTTCTTCGTGGTGGTGCGGCGCATCTTCAAGACCACGGCGCGCGAGCGTGAGCGCTTTGCCGAGCATGCCGAGCACGCGGGTATCACCCAGCAGGCTGCGCAGGAATACCTGCGCGAGGTTGAATCGGATATGTCCGATGAGGAACGCCGCGCGCTGCACGCAGGCGCGCAGCCGCCCGCCGCATCCAGTCATGGCGCGCAACCGCCCGCTGCGCCCAAGGATTTCCAATGATGAAAACCCTTCGTCCCATGCGCGCAGGCCGGTTGTTCCCGTCCGCGCTGAAACTTTCGCCGCTGGCCGCCACCGGCCTGCTGGCCACGCTGCTGGCGGGCTGCTCGTTCATCCCGGCCTACCAGCGTCCCGCCGCGCCGGTGTCCCAGCAATGGCCGCAGGAATCGCTGCCGCCGGCCAGCGCCGCTGCCCAAGCGCCGGCATCGGCGGCATCCGCCGCGGACATGGCGGCCAGCGATTTGCCTTGGCAACAGTTCTTCGCCGAACCGGCCACGCCGCAAAACGCCGGGCTGCGCCAAATCATCGAACTGGCGCTGGCCAACAACCGCGACTTGCGCGTGGCCATCGCCAACATCGAACAGGTGCGCGGGCAGTACCAGATCGCACGTGCCAATCTGTTTCCCCCCATTGGGCTGGACGTGAACCAGTCGCGCACCGCGCCCAATGAATATCAACCGCTGGGGCTGGGCGGCAGCGTGTCATCCAGCGCGATGTGGAGCGTGGGCATCGCATCGTGGGAACTGGATTTGTTCGGCCGCGTGCGCGCGCTCAAGGACGTGGCGCTGGCGCAATTCCTGGCCACTGAGGAAGCGCGCAAGTCGGTACAGATGAGCCTGATCGCCAATGTTGCCGATGCCTGGCTGCAACTCAAGACCGACACCGAATTGCTGGCGCTGGCGCAGCGCACGCTGGCCACTTACGAGCAATCGTTGCAACTAACGCAACTGCGCTTTGACAACGGCGCGGCCTCCGCACTTGATCTGCACGACGCCGAGACGATGGCGGCCTCGGCGCGCGCCGCACAGGCGCAACAGCGGCGGCTGCGCGCGCAGGACATCAACGCGCTGGCCCTGCTGGCCGGCGTACCCGCCGAACAGTTGCCAATCCCGCCCGTGCCGCCGGTCACGCTGCCGCAAGCGCCGGCCGACAACACGCAAATGGCGGATGCACCCGCGCCCACCCCGCCGCTGCCGGCGTTTGCCAGCGTACCGGCGGGGCTGCCTTCGGGCCTGCTGCTGCGCCGCCCCGACATCCGCGCCGCCGAGCAGCAACTGATGGCCGCCAACGCCAACATCGGCGCGGCGCGGGCGGCGTTCTTCCCGCGCATCACGCTCACGGCCGGCTTGGGCCGTGCCAGCGATACGCTCAACGACCTGTTTGGCAGCGGCCCCACCGTAATGGCCTGGAGTTTTGCCCCCGATCTGTCGCTGCCGATCTTCGACTTTGGCCGCAACACCGGCAATCTGCAAGCCGCCAAAGCCGCGCGCGACGCCGCCGTGGCGCAATACGAAAAGGCCATCCAGAGCGCCTTCCGCGAAGTCGCCGACGCCCTGGCAGGCCGCGCTACCTATGCCGAGCAGCTCGCCGCGCTGCAAGCGCAGGCGCAGGCCGAGTGCGAGCGCTATCGCCTTTCGGACCTGAGCTACCGCAACGGCGCGGCCAGCTATCTCGATTTGCTGGACGCGCAACGCTCGCTGTTTGCGGTAGAGCAAACGGTGGCGCAGGTACGCTTGGCGCAGCGGGTCAATGAAGTCGCGCTCTATAAGGCGCTGGGGGGTGGCTGGTCATCCGCCGACGAACAGGCCGCCGAGCAAGCCGCGCAGACCACCTCCGAAGCGGCCAGCCAGCAACAGGCCGCCGCCGCGCCGTCCACCGCTGATGCCACAGCCGCGCAGCCTTGAGCGGGTTAGTTGCCTGCCGCGAGGGATTTGTTTCGTATTGCCCTTAAAATTCACGGTTAACACTGCCGCGCGTACTTTTTCTTGAGCGCAAGGCCGGCCTTTTGCCGATCCACACCATGCCGCATACCGATTCCAATTCAACTCTCGCTCCAACCCCAGTCAACGGCGCAGCCGACGCCAAGCAGATGCTCAACGTGAGCTTGCTGGCGACTGTCGCCGTCATCGTCGTTCTGGGGCTGATCGGTTATTTCAGCGCCAACCATGATGCCACGCCGACACCCATGGTCAGCGGCGACAGCGTTGAGCAGCGCATTGCCAAAGTCGGCAGTCTGGCGGTGCAAATCCAGCAAGCCGCGCGCGCCACCCCTGCTACCGGCGAGGAAGTGTTCAAGGCCCAATGCACGGCCTGCCACGGCACAGGCCTTAACGGCGCGCCGAAATTCGGCGATGCGGCGGCCTGGGGGCCGCGCTTGGCGCAAGGGCAGGACGCGCTGGAGCAAGCGCCGATCAAGGGCTATACCGGCAAGACCGGCACTATGCCGCCTCAAAGCGGCGGCCAGTTTACCGACTACGAAATTCAACGCGCGGTGGTCTATATGGCCAACGCCGGCGGCGCCAAGTTTGCCGAACCGCCCGCGCCGGCCGCGCCCGCCAGTGGCGCGGAACCCGCAGCCAGCGCGGCACAGTAAATTTCCCGTTTTTTTCCGAGCGCAAAGCTTCTTCAAAACTAAAAAGCCCGCCTTGCGCGGGCTTTTTTATAGGGCGATTTCAATTCCGAAGTGCAACGCCCAAACTGGGGAAAGTTGCGCCTATATGTCGCATTCCTGACGATTGGATAGACGCCAGGCTTTCTTTGTCACAGCCCTCCATGCAAAGCGCGGAGTGATCTGGTAAGCAAACTTCCGTCAAATGCATGGACCGGCGGGTAGTGATTGGAAGCCATTTCGCGCTCCTCCTGATTGGCCAATTGGCCGTGGTGCGGTGTGATGAGGTACAGATTCTGATCGGCACACAAGCGCTGCCAGTGCGCTTGCGATTCGACTTGCAACGTGATGCCGCCAAAGGTCAGCGCAGCCGGAAAAGGCCCATCGGCGTGGCGGTTATAGATGGCTGTGCTTTGACCGAGAAGGGACATGCGGTGATCCAGTACCCGGTAGCCGGTCTGGTAAAACATTTTGCGCGCGTCAAAGTCGGTAAAAAAGCGCAGGTGGGTAAAGTCCAGCAGTCCCGCGTGGAGATATTTCCAATGCCCACGCAGTGCGTCGTGCAGCAACGCAATGTTGCCCACATTGGGCAGGCTGACCAACAGGTGCGCGTCGCCCGCAATTCGGGGCAGCAGGTTGTGCAACAGTTGCCAGGGGTTGAACAGGTGTTCCAGTACGTCAAATAGACAAACCAGGTCGAACGGTTGCTTCAGGCCAAGCGCCGCGAAGTCAACACTTTCGACATCCTGTTCAATCACGTGATCGAAATACTTGCGCGCCTGCTGGGCGGCGGCGCCATCGAATTCGCAGCCCCACAACTGGCAGTCGGGAAAACGTTGCCGTAGCGCACGGCCTACGCCGCCGCTGCCGCAGCCGATGTCCAGTGCGGCAACCGGCGGGCGCTGAATCATCGCCAGACATTCGGGCCGGGGCGCGCAGGGGTAGGGGTAATTCTTTTTGTCCCGGTCTTGCCAAAGAAAATTTTTCGTCATCGCTTTTTTTGCCTCCTCAAGTCCAGCGGTTGCTTGTTCCGCTCTCCCTCCGCAGCGCCAGGGACAGGGTCTCGTCGCGGATGCTGGGGCAATATCGGTGAACAGCATCATCGGGTAATCAATACCGATACCGCCCACCGAAGCCTTTCAGCGCATACACGCAATCTATATTGCGACATACCTCTTTATCGTAACACGTTACGTCATTTCATCAAAACGCATTACGCTTTTTATGCGCAGCACATTACATTATTTTATCAAAAGTGCATTACGTAAGTGTGCGGAAACAAATCACATAAATAGTTGTGAGTGTTTTATAACTTTGTTGCGGATTACTCGTTCCTTGATACGCCCTTGTGGCGCGATTTCGATGGCTTCGTTGCGCCAAGGCTACAACAGGCACAGACGCCATTCGAGCGGACAAGACAGGGTGGTTAATAGGTAACCCCGTGCGGGATACAACAGTCACCAGTCATCCTTCCCGCCGCAGCGCCGGGAACAGGATCACGTCGCGGATGCTGGGACTGTCGGTGAGCAGCATCATCAGGCGGTCCAGACCGATACCGCCGCCGCTGGTGGGGGGCATACCGTATTCCAGCGCGCGCACGAAATCGGCGTCGTAATACATCGCTTCATCATCGCCCGCGTCTTTGGCGTTGGCCTGCGCGGCAAAACGCGCGGCCTGGTCTTCGGCGTCGTTGAGTTCGGAAAAGCCGTTGACCATTTCGCGGCCCGTGATGTAAATCTCGAAGCGCTCGGTGACTTCGGGTCGCGCGTCGTTGGCGCGCGCCAGTGGCGAGATTTCGGTAGGGTGTTCCATGATGAAGGTCGGGTCCCACAACTGTTCTTCCACCGTTTCCTCGAAGTACAGCACTTGCAGTGCGGCCAGGCTGCGCGTACTTAGTTGATCTTTTTCCTCGGTCAGACCGAGCTTTTTCAGGTTGCTGATGAGCCAGGCCGGGTCATCGACATGCGCGCCCGCCTCGGTGTAGGCGTGGATGGCCTCGCGGATGGTCATGCGCGCGAAGGGGCGGGACAAGTCCACCGCGCGCCCCTGATACGTCAGATGCAGGCTGCCCGCCACGTGCCGGGCCATGTCGCACAACAGTTGTTCGGAGAAGTCCATCATGTCGCGGTAATTCCAATACGCCGCATACCACTCCATCATGGTGAATTCGGGGTTGTGCCGCACACTGATGCCTTCGTTGCGGAAGCTCCGGTTGATCTCAAACACGCGCTCGAAGCCGCCGACGATCAGGCGCTTGAGATACAGCTCCGGCGCGATGCGCAGGAACATTTGCTGATCGAGCGCGTTATGGTGCGTGATGAACGGCTTGGCGTTGGCCCCGCCGGGAATCGGGTGCAGCATGGGCGTTTCCACCTCCAGGAAACTGTTCCTGGTCATGAAGGCGCGCATCGCCGAGAGCAGCTTGCCGCGCACCGCGAAACGCTCGCGCGCACTTTCGTCCATGATGAGATCGACGTAGCGCTGGCGGTATTTTTGTTCCTGATCCTGCATGCCGTGGAACTTGTCGGGCAGCGGGCGCAGGCTTTTGGTAAGCAGCCGGATGTGCGTGGCGTGCAGCGAAAGCTCGCCGGTGCGGGTCTTGAACAAATACCCTTCGGCGGCCACGATGTCGCCCAGGTCCCAATGTTTGAAGGCGTCGTAAGCCGCCTCGCCCACCGCGTCACGCGTGACGTAGATTTGCAGCCGCCCGGTGGCGTCCTGCACCGTGGCAAAGCTGGCCTTGCCCATGACGCGCTTGAGCATCATGCGTCCGGCGATGCTGGCGCTAATGGTTTTGCCCGCGGCAATATCGGCGTCGAATTGCTCCTTGCTGGTCGGGTTATGCGCGGCCAGCAACGCCGCCGCGCGGTCTTGGGGCTTGAAGTCATTGGGGAAGGCCACCGGCCCGCCGGCGGCTTGTATTTCGCGCAGCGCTTTCAATTTTTCCCGCCGCTCGGCGATGAGCTTGTTTTCGTCTTGTTCGGGGGTGGCGGGGAGGGACGATTCTTGATTCACGGCAGCAGACTCGGTAAGGTGAGGGACGTGGCCGATAATTCCTGATCCGCCATGCCCAAAACTATGAATTTTAGGGCGGTGGTTTTTTTGCTCATTCCTTGTAGCCATGCTGCGCGCCACTTTGACCCTGCTTGCCGGCGGCGCGCTGGCGCAGGCCGTGCCGCTGCTGCTGTGGCCGTTGATTGCGCGGCTGTTCACGCCGTCGGCGATGGGGGTCTATACCGCTTTCAGCACCGTGGCCGCGACTGTGGCGGTAGTGGCGTGCGCGCGCTACGAATATGCGTTGCCGATGGCCCGCGACGAGCTGCAAGCCGCGCATCTGCTGGCGCTGTGTCTGCGCGTCGCGCTGGGGGTGGTGGCGGTGTCGATTCCGCTGGCGTGGGGGCTGGCGCGCTGGGCGCATCTGCCGCTGGCGGCCTGGCTGCCGGTCACGGTGGCGGCCAGCGGGCTGCTGTCGCTGTTCATGATGTGGAGCAACCGCGCCGACCGCTTCCGCGCGCTGGCCGCCAGCCGCGTGGTGCAATATGGCGGCGCGGCGGCGCTGCAACTGCTGCTGGGCGCGCTACTGTGGCGCGGCAAGGCCAGCGGCACGAACAATGCTTGGGTTTTGACGCTGGGGCCGGTGTTGGCGATGGGGCTGGCCACGCTGCCGTTGCTGGGTCCCGCGCCGCAGGGCGGCTGGCGGGCCGTATTTAGATCGGGTCAGGGGCTGCGCGAGGTGGCGCGGCGTTATCGGGATTTTCCGCTGCTCAACACGCCGCATGCGTTTTTGGGGACGTTGCAGGACGCGCTGGCGGCAGCGTTGCTGATCGCCTGGTCGGGCAATGCGGCGGCGGGCTTCTGGGGGCTGGCGCTGCGTTACCTGAAAGCGCCCGCCACACTGGTGGGCACGGCGGTGTCGCAGGCGCTGTACCCGAAGCTGACGCAATCGGATGCAGCCCAAGCGCAGCGCGCGGTGCGCGAGGTGATGGTGATTCTCGGCGCGCTGGCGTGCGCGCTGATGGCGGTGCTGCTGGTGGCCGGCCCCTGGCTGTTCGAGCGCGTGTTCGGCGCGCCTTGGCGCACGGCGGGCGAGCTGGCTCGGGCGCTGGCACCGTATATCGCCGTACATTTCGTGGCCGCGCCGCTGGCGGTGGTGACGATGGCTTGGCAGGCGCAGCGCTGGGCGTTCCGGCTGGCCGTCATCGGGCAGATCGTGTTCCTGGCGTGCCTGGCCTGGGGTCTGTGGACCGGCGGCGCGGAACATGGCTTGCTGCGCGGCGCTTGGGCGGTGTCAGGGGGAATGGTGCTGTATTTCGGCTATTACTTCTGGCGGCTGGCGCGCTGGAAAGCGATTCCCCCGTCGGTGACGCAAAAGGCGGCGTCATGAACCTTCCCACCGCGCTCCGCGCGCGCATCAACGGCTGGCGACGGCGCTTGTGGCAGCCGGTGTTCTTCCGTATGCTATTTGGCGAGGCAGGGCAGGGCGGTCAGTTGCTGCCGCTGACGCGCCTGTCGCCCACAGTGTGCATCGAACACCCGGAAGGCTTGCACCTGGCCGACGACGTGTTCATGGGTCACTTCAATTTCATCGAAGCCAGCGGCGGCGTGCGCATAGAGCGCGGCGTGCAGATCACCAACTTCGTCAGTATCGTCAGCCACAGCACGCACCGCAGCGTGCGCGTGGCGGCGGCGCTGTCAGGCCAGCCTGCGCTGTTGGAAGGCGCCGAACGCGCGGGCGACGTGCGCGCGCCGATTGAAGTTGGCGCGTATGGCTTCATCGGTCCGCACAGCACCATCGAGGCGGGCGCGCGGCTGGGCCGGGCGTGTCTGGTGCAGGCGTACAGCCGGGTGCGTGGCGCGTTCCCCGATTTCAGCGTCATTGGCGGACAACCCGCGCGCGTACTGGGCGACGTGCGCGAAGCCGACCGGCGCTGGCTGGACGCGCACACCGAGTGGCTGCCTGCCTACGAAGACTGGGCGGCGCGCGTGGCCGAAATCTCATGAGCGGCGATCATCTGGTACTGCTCGGCGATGCCATCAGCGT
>JAIRRE010000121.1 GCA_031256125.1 Burkholderiaceae bacterium | reverse complement strand
TGGTGTTGATCGACACCGCCGGACGATTGCCCACGCAAACGCACGTGATTGACGTGCTGGCAATGTTTCGGCGCGTGGTTGCACGCGCCGACGCCACCGCGCCGCACGAGACGCTGCTGGTGATCGACGGCAACACCGGCCAAAACGCGCTGGCGCAGGTCAAGGCGTTCGACGCCGCCACGCCCCTGACGGGCTTGATCGTCACCACACTCGACGGTACCGCCAAAGGCGGCGTGCTGTGCGCCATTGCGCGCGAAAAGCCGGTACCGGTTTATTTCATTGGCGTGGGTGAAAAGCTCGAAGACTTGCAAACTTTCGACGCCCGTGAATTTGCGCAGGCGCTGGCGGGGTAGTTTTGATTTTGCTGCGACGCTCCGAATGCCGGGTGCCGATCGGTATTTGTTTCCAACCCAGCCGGAAATCGGTGATTTTTGAGACAATCTTCCAGGCTCGCACTTGCGCGGGTGCTCGGGGTCAAAGCCGTTTATTGTTCGTGTAATGGATTACCATCAACCCGGATCAGACAACTAACTACTGCTTTTACTTTTACCGCGCCATCGACAAGCCAAACGTTCGTTATGCCGATACACTGCCGCCCATGACAACCAACGCTTCCCCCAACCAGCAACAATTAGTCCTGCTGGGCGCAGGTCGCGCGCACGTGCAAACACTCAAAAATCTGGCGCGGCGCGGCACGGGCGATGTAAGCGTGACGCTGGTTACGCCGTATCCGCACTACGTCGAAAGCGAAATGCTCGCGGGCTATGTGGCCGGGCAATACCCGTCCACCGATCTGTGCGTGCCGCTGAGTTCGCTGGTGGAGATGAGCGGCGCCGATTTCGCCGGCGCGCACGTGCGCTCGCTCGACCCGGTGGCGCGGCAGGTGCGGCTTTCCAATGGCGATACCCTGTCCTACGACGTACTTTCCATCGACTTGGAACCGAACGCAGATCGTCAGGCGTTCGAGACCCATATGCCCGGTGCGCGCACGCATGCCATGTTCATGCATCCACGCGCAACTTTTATGCAGTTGTGGCCGCGTCTGTGCGAACTGGCGATGGAACGCGCGCTGCACGTGGCGGTGATCGGCGACGGCCTGGCAGCCGCTGAAATGGCGATGACCGCCGCGCCCGTGCTCGCCGTGCCGCACGGCAGTCGCGTCACCTGGATCGCCGGTGGCGCTCAAGGCACCCCCCCGCCGCTGGCTGGGGAACCATCGGCGCTGGCGCGGCGCGTGCTGGCGCGCCTCAAACGTCTGCATGTCACCGTCTTGCAAGACCAGTGCGTGGGCCTGGATGGACAATCGGCGCAACTGGCCAGCGGTGCCAGCTTGCAATGCGACGCGCCCATCATTACCGGCGGCACTGGCTACCCCGCCTGGCTATTGCAATCGGGCCTGCAACTGACCGACGATGGCGCGCCCAAAGTCAACGAACGGCTGCAAAGCGAAAGCCACCGGCAAATTTTCATTGCCCCGCTCGATGCCGATGCCCAATACAGTCCGGTGCTCAACGCCAATCTGTGGGCCGCGCTTACCGGCGGTGAATTCAAAACCACACCCAAAATTCACCGCTCGCGCATCGCCGTCAGCGGGCAAGGCCAAGCCATCATGCTCTGGGGGCCTTTTAGCCTGGAAGGGCGTTTTGCCTGGCGTATGCTCAACCGCGGCAACCACAAGCGGCTGGCGGCGCTGCTTGCGCAGTAGTGCCCAATTGCCGTTGCTGTCCTCTACTGGGGCAGTGGCTTCGTGGCGGTTTGCCTTATTCGGGCGCCAGTTGTTCCGCCCAGTCGTAGAGCGCTTCCAGAATTTCCTGCCCGCCTTGGTCCTCAGTCGTTTCAGCCAGTTGGTCGATGCGGTCGAAATAGGCCGATAGCGTCAATGCGCCGCCCGCTCCGTCGATTAGCCGGGCGCGGCGGTGGGCCAGCCAGCGGGCGGCTTCGGCATCGGTGAGCGTTTCCGGAAAGTTGCGGGCGCGGTAGCGGAACACCAATTCGGGCAGACGCGGGTCGTCGAAGCCCGCTTTCGACAGCGCCAGTTCGTGCGGATCCAGGCGCTTGATTTGCGCCAGCCGCCGCCGGTCGGCGTTCCCCACGAAACCGCCATACAAGTCTTCATCGACATCGGCTGGCTCGTCTGTGTCGGAGCGCTTGAAGACCTCGGTCCACAGCGCGCTCAGATCGGGCAGCGCGCGCAGCCGTTGCAAATGGCGCTCGGCGGCTGCCAAGTCGATTTGCCAGCGCGCGGCCTGTGTCGCATCCAGCGTTTTGATGCTGCTGATGACGATGGGCGATTTGTTCAGGTGTATACCTTTGACTGGCAAACGGGTTACGCCCTCGGGCAAATCGGCGTTGCGCGTAAACAGCCGCGCGCACGCCGCATCGGGTTTCAGGTCGGCCAATTCTGAGGGATCAACCGACAAGTCCCAGGCCAGTACCTCGTTTTTGTTGATCGGGTGCATCGCCAGCGGCGCCATGATCGCCAGACACCCGCGCGCCGCACCGAACCGGCCGCTGACGTGCAAAAAAGGCCGCGCATTGCCAATCGTCGTAGGCAGACCCAGCTCGCGCGCCACATGATCCTTGTGGCGCAGCGACAGGCAAAAATCAAATAGGCGTGGCTGCCGCGCCCGGATTAGTCGCGCCAGCGCAAGAGTCGCCCGCACGTCGGAAAGCGCGTCGTGCGCGTGCTCGTGTGCCAGGTTATTGGCGGCGGCGAGTTTTTCCAGTTTGAAACTGGGCAACCCGTCTCCACCCAGCGGCCATTCGATGCCGCCGGGCCGCAGCGCATGGGCGCAACGCGCCACGTCCAGCAAATCCCAGCGGCCACAATCGTTTTGCCATTCGCGCGCGTAAGGGTCGAGCAGGTTGCGCCACAGTAAAAAGCGCGTCACCTCGTCGTCGAAGCGGATCGAGTTGTAGCCCGCCCCCACGGTACCCGGCTCGCCCAGTGCTTGCACGATGCGGTCGGCAAAAACATGCTCAGGTTCCCCCTTGGCCGCGCACTCTTGGGGCGTGATGCCGGTGATGAGGCAGCTTTCTGGCTCTGGCAGCGCATCGGTGGGCGGCTGGCAATAGAACATCAGCGGCTCGCCCACCGGGTTCAAATCGGCATCGGTGCGAATCGCCGCGAACTGCGCCGGACGGTCACGGCGCGGATTGGCGCCAAAAGTTTCGTAATCGTGCCAAAGAAAACTCCGCGTCATGCCGGCATGGTACAGGCAATGGGATGGGAAGCATGAAAGCTACCCTTTCCGTTGGCGCGCGGTGGCGTACCTGCCTGTACCCTGGTTGGCGCGCGCCTTGTCACGCTCTTTGCGCAGAGGCAAATTTGGGGTCGAGAGATGGTCCGGCGGCGTCGAGTTCTTGCGCCGGGCACTCTGATAGCCGCCGTCGGTGGCGGGCTGCCAGGTCGGGATCAGGTGGCGCTTGCCGTTGCCGATCAGGTCCGCGCGCCCCATGCGTTTAAGCGCCTCGCGCAGCAGCGGCCAGTTGGCAGGGTCGTGCCAGCGCAAAAAGGCTTTATGCAAGCGGCGGCGGCGCTCGCCTTTGGCGGTGTCCACGCGCTCAGTGCGCGCGTCGCGGTGGATACCCGCTAGCGTGTTGATTCCCGTGTGGTACATGGCGGTGGCGCTGGCCATGGGGCTGGGGTAGAACGCCTGCACCTGGTCGGCGCGAAAGCCGTTGGCCTTGAGCCAGAGCGCCAGGTGGAGCATGTCCTCGTCGGTGGTGCCGGGGTGCGCGGCGATGAAGTACGGGATCAGGAATTGCTCCTTGCCCGCTTCCCGGCTAGCCTGGTCGAACATGGCTTTGAAGCGGTCATAGGCGGCGATGCCCGGTTTCATCATTTTCGATAGCGGCCCGGCCTCGGTGTGCTCGGGCGCGATCTTCAGGTAGCCGCCGACGTGGTGCGTGACCAGCTCGCGCACGTATTCGGGCGAGCGCACCGCCAGGTCGTAGCGCAAGCCGGAACCGATCAGGATTTTTTTGATACCAGGCAGCTTGCGCGCACGGCGATACAAGGCAATCAGCGGCACGTGGTCGGTGACCAGGTTGCCGCAGATGTCGGGATACACGCAACTGGGTTTGCGGCAGACCGCCTCGATGGCGCGGCTCTTGCAACCCAGGCGGTACATGTTGGCCGTGGGGCCGCCCAAGTCGCTGATGACACCGGTAAAGCCCGCCGCGCGGTCGCGGATGGTTTCGATTTCCGCGATCACCGACGCCTCGCTGCGGTTCTGGATGATGCGGCCTTCGTGCTCGGTAATCGAGCAAAACGTGCAGCCGCCAAAGCATCCGCGCATGATGTTGACGGAAAAACGGATCATCTCCCAGGCCGGGATTTTGGTCGCGCCATCGTGCCGTCCGCGCGCGTCGGCGTAGGCCGGATGCGGGCTGCGCGCATAGGGCAGGCCGAACACCCAATCCATTTCCGGCGTGGTCAGAGGAATGGGCGGCGGATTGATCCACACGTCGCGCGCCGCGCTACCCACGCCATGCGCCTGCACCAGCGCGCGGGCATTGCCGGGATTGGTCTCCTGATGCAGCACGCGGCTGGCGTGCGCATAAAGCACCGGGTCGCTTTTGACCTGCTCGTAGCTGGGCAGGCGAATGACGGTGTGGCTGCGTTCTTTTCCCTCGCCCCCTTTGGGGAGAGGGTAGGGAGAGGGGGTGTGCGGCGCTGGCGTTGTTTGTCCAACCGCCGCCCCTAGCCCTCTCTCCAGCCCCTCTTCCGCAAGCGGGCGAGGGGGCAAAAGGATGGGCGATTCCCCAACTGCCGGTCGCGCCGCCGTATGCCGATACGGATTGGCCCGTTCTTCAGGGCGCCCGGGTTGATCGACCTCGGTCGAATCAAGTTCGGCCCACCCGCGCGCCGATGGGTCGTCCGCGCGCCGCATGAAAGCGGTGCCGCGCACGTCGGTGATGCTCGCCACCGGCTCGCGCCGCGCCAGGCGGTGCGCCACTTCGACCAGTGCGCGTTCGGCATTGCCGTAAAGCAGCAAATCGCATTTGCTGTCCATCACGATGGAGCGGCGCACTGTGTCGCTCCAATAGTCGTAATGGGCAATGCGGCGCAGGCTGCCTTCGATGCCGCCGAGAATCACCGGCACGTCTTTGAACGCCTCGCGGCAGCGCTGGCAATAGACGATGGCGGCGCGATCCGGGCGGCGACCCGCCGCGCCGCCGGGCGTGTAGGCATCGTCGCTTCTGATCTTGCGCTCGGCGGTGTAGCGGTTGATCATGGAATCCA
>JAIRRE010000111.1 GCA_031256125.1 Burkholderiaceae bacterium | reverse complement strand
CAACAGCCGCAAATCGACCAAGCTGTCGCGCAGCGCGTGGACGGCGCCGGAAAACGCCCCGGCTAGCGACCGGCTGGCCGACCGGGCGGCGGCGGCGGTGCTGGCGTCAATCAGGTCGGCCACCGCCTCGGCCTGCGCCAGGTCGAGCTTGCCATTCAGAAACGCACGCTCAGTAAATTCGCCAGGCCGCGCCAGCCGCAGATGCGCACGCACCGGCGCGCCGGTTGCAGGGTCGGGCGCTGCGGCAGCTTCCAGGCAGCGCGCCAGCAACAGTTGCAGCACCACCGGGCCACCGTGCGCTTGCAGCTCCAGCACGTCCTCGCCGGTGTAGGAATGCGGCGCGGGGAAGAACAGCGCGATGCCGTGGTCAATGGCCTCGCCCACCGCGTCCAGAAACGGCCCGTAATGCGCCATGCGCGGCGCGAGGTTACATCCTGTGATGGTTCGCGCCAACGCGCCCAGCCCGGCGCCAGACACGCGCACGATACCTACCGCGCCGCGTCCCGGTGCGGTGGCGATGGCAGCGATGGGGTCGGCGGCGCTGGTGTTCACACGAGGTATGGTTTCAATCTGACCGCCTGGCATCTACCCTGGCGCCCGCTCCGCAAACACCGTCAACACCCCGGTGTAGCCGTAGAGGTAGCGGTAAGCAATTTCGCCATCCGCAAAAAAACCTACCAGCGGCACATCGCCCAGCGTCTGCCGGATGGCGTGCAACTGCGCGGCCGACGCGCCGAAATACGCGCCACCGCGGCTGGCGCAACTGACGTAGTGCGCACCGCAGATACGCGCCCCACTGGCAGGAGCGGTTTCGTTCGCGTCCGCATCATCATCGCTGGCAATGATTTGGCGCGGCTCCAGTACTTCGCGGATTTCGGCGCAAATGCGCACCAAATCGGCGCGCGCGGCGCGCGCGTTGCGTTGGCAAAAAGCCAGACGCTGGCCAGGCTGTGGTTCGTCGGCGATGACGACGGCACGCCGTCCGGGGTCAATGCCGATCAGGTGTCGTACCCGCACGCCGGGGCCGAAGTCGCCGGTGCGGCGCACGCCGTCTTCATCGGCTTCGGCCAAACCGGCCAGCGTCTGGCGCAGCGCGGCCAACGCACGATGGGGACGGCTGGTGTCCAGCCCCAAATCGTCGATCAGCACATCCAGCGCGGGCTGGTGGTCAAGCGCGAGAAGGATATTGTCCTCGGCGGAGGTAACGCGGTGCTCGGATGCAATCGGCTGACAGCTTTGGGTGACGCGCGAAGCCATCAACACGCCGCGCCCGAAGGCGACGCCCGAAAGGCCGCCGGCGAACACGCCGTCCGCCGCGCTACCCGGCGGTAGGCCTTGCGCCGGCCCCGACCACGCGAATTGCGGCGCGGCTGCGGCGCGGCTGGCAGTCAGGCCGCCGAACAGGTAGCCGCTGGCGGTGCGGGCGGCCAGTTCGTCGATCAGATCGGGCAGATCGGGTGTGTTGCCATCGGCGTGTACCAGCGCCATGTGCGGGCGAAAGCGCATCGCCGGCGGCAGCGGAGTCAGGCCGGACCAAACGCGGTATTGGTCGCGCGGCAGATCACACAACATGACCGAAAGAGCCGGTTCATCCAGATATTCGACCCCAGCGGCGCAGACGCCCGCACCCGCAGCGCCGGCCCAATCGCTTACACCGGGCAGTTCGGTGGCCAAGCATTCCAGAATACGCGCGGCGTGGCTGGCGTAGGGGAGCGTGATGTAAACCAGGCCCAGCGCGGGCGATTGGGCGTACTCGGGCAGCGCCATTTGCGCGCGCAATTGCGCCAGCACCAGTTGGACCGCCATCGTCCATTGCGGATGAGTGGCGTGCGCGCTGGGGAATCGCTTCAACCCGCGCTCCTGCGGGAGCCGGTGGCGGACTGTTTTTTGGCGGCGCGCGGTGGGGTTGACTTGGCGGCGGGTTTCGTGGCGGATTGGGCGCGAGCCGGTTGGTTCGGCGTCGCCGTATCAGCGGGCCGCGCCTTGACCTCGTCGGCCGCCGCATCGGCCGTACCCACCTGTCCAGCCAGTGACGCGGCCGAAGCCGCTTCGCGCAGCGCGCTGGCGGCGATGCTTTGAAACTGTCGCGTCAGCGCGCCCCACCATTGCAGCGGGTCGGGCGTATTGGATGCGGCGGCAGCCTCGGCAGGCGAGGGTGCGGTCCCGGTTGCTGTTGCCGGGCGTACGTCTTGCGAACGGTCTTGCCGCAGCGGTTCCCGCGCAGCGGCGGCGGTTTCGTCCGTCGCCTCGGTAGGCGCGGTAAACGTCTGGGCAATGTCGGGCAGGTTCAGATTCATACTTTGCAGCGCCGCCAGCGTCATTTTTTGCACCTCCAGCGCCTGCGTGGTGGCGCGGATGGCGAGCAGGTTCTGTTCGAGCCAGAACTGCACCGCTTTCAGTTCGGCGATGCGCTTATCCAACTCCTCGATGCTGACGGTGGGCGCGATCCAGCCCGCAAAGCCCGGTGCGCTGCCCGCTGCGCTGGCCGCCGCTTGCGCGAACTGCTGCATGACATCGAAACCGGGTATCAGTTGGGCAAACGCCAAGGGGTCGCTGGAAGAAGTCATGACTGCCGCTCCTTTTTTGAGATGATGGAACTGGCAGCTTACCCCAATCAGCGTTGCCTCAATGATTCATGTCCATGTGAGCCGCGTGATCCATGTCCGCTCCGGCGCCCAGCGCGCGCGCTGTGGCGACGATGTCGATAGTCCCGCTTGCGCCAGTCTTCGGGTCTTGCAAGGTCAGCGTGATGGGCACGGCCTTACCCGCGGGCACGTCCTGTTTCAAATCCATCAACATCATGTGCAAACCATCGGGCGTCAGTACCACGGTTTGACCCGCGGGCAATGGCAGGCCGCCTTGGACCGCGCGCATCCGCATCACGCCATTTTCGATGGTCATGCGGTGGATTGCCGCCACGCCGGCGATGGGCGATTGCGCAGCCACAATTTTGCAATCGTGTTGCGCCGTCAAGCGCATGAATGCGCCGGTACCTTTTTGCTCAGGCACCGTGGCGCGCACCCAGGGGTTTTCGACCTTGACGGCGCACGGCACACCGGCCGATTCATGCGCGGCGGGTTCCGGTTGCTGCGCCCGCCCCCAACCGCCGGTCAACGCCGCTGTCAACGCGGCGGCGAACAAGATGTGTCTAAAAATTTTGTGCTGCATGATTTCAATGCTCCTTATTCGATAGCAATGGCGGAAACACTGTTTCGGTGATTTCCACGCGGCGGCGGGGCTGTTCAGTGTTGGTTTTATATGACGGCCTGTTCGATTGCGCCGAATACGGATACGCCATCCGTTCCCTTTATTTCGACGCGCACGACATCGCTCGCGCATAGCCACGGCGTGTGCGCCGCGCCTTCACGCGCCAATTCAGCGGCGCGCTTGTCCGCCAGGCAGGCAAAGCCACGCGCGCCGCCGGCATTGTCGATGGTGCCACTGCCCACCACCGTGCCTGCTGCCAAAGGGCGCCCGCGCGCGGCGTGCGCAATCAGCACGCCAAAGGACCAGCGCATTTCGCCAGCCTCGATCAAACCGAGTTTGCGGCCATTGACGGTTACGCTCAGAATCAACCGGGCGCGCCCTTCCTGCCACGCCGCGCCCAGTTCATCGGGCGTAACGGCCACCGGGCCAAAAGCTGCACCTGTTTGCTGATCCACGCTGGCCGTTGGTACGCCGTCCCCGGCGCTTACGCGCCAATAGATGGTGTTGGTTGGCGTGATGAGCCGGATCGCGTCTTGCCCTTGTTCGGGCGTCGCGCCCTGCGGAACGTCGCCGGTGATGACCGCCAGTCCCGCGCCAAAGTCCGTTCCCTGGGGCTGCGCCGCCGCGCCGATGGGGTCGCGCGCGGCCAGTAGCACGTCGCTGGCGCGTTGAATGGCGCGTGGCGCGTCCTCGGCCTGCGCGCCTTCCAGCCGCTGGTATGCGCGCGGCAGCGGCGCCAAACAGCGCGCTGGGTCGAACGCGAAGGCGTGCTGCGCCCGGCCCGCGTCGAGCTGCACGGCCAACGCTTGCAACTGCGGCGCGTAGAAGTTCCAGTCATCGAGCGCTGTCTGCAAACGGCCCGCAATGTCGCTCGCATAATGGGCCTGCGTCAAGTCGCGCGAGACCACCACCAGTTGCCCATCGCGCGAACCGTCGGAATAGGTTGCCAGTTTCATCGGTCGAGGATTCTAGGCAGTGTCTTGGCCGCCTCTCTTCCGCCCCGGTCCGCACGAAGGTGCTGGTGTGCATCATGGATAAATGGCCCCATGTCCACACTGCCGCCCACGCATGCCGCGCCCCGCTGGCCGGCGCTGCTGACGCTCACGCTCGCGGTGACGGCGCTGCACCTCTGGCTATTCACGCTGGGGGAAACGTTTATCTCGCGTCCGTTTGCGTGGCGAGTGCGATGGATCGTATCGGGTGAAGCGGCTTCTCCAATAGTTCCG
>JAIRRE010000030.1 GCA_031256125.1 Burkholderiaceae bacterium | reverse complement strand
AAAGCTCGCCACCACCGGTATCCGCCAGCGCGCCAGCGGGCGCTGCGACACTTCGGCCGGTTTACCGATTTGGGTCGTAAAGTCACGTGTGGCCAGCAGTCGGTGCTGAATCACAAAGGCGCAAAGCGCCAGCGCGGCCAGGATAACGGACAGGATCGACGCGCCGCTCAAGTCAATCGGCCAGTCGGCGAAACGGCTTTCGATTGACGTCACCAATACCGGGAAACCAGCCCGCGTCCCGATCGCCGCCGGTACGCCGTATTCCTCGATGGCCATCGTAAAGGCCAGCAGCAGACTGGCGGCAAAAGACGGCAACGCCAGCGGCAAGGTTACGCGCGCGAAGGCTCGCCAGGCGCCTGCTCCATGCACGCGCGCGACATGGGTCAAGTGCCAACCGTTGGCGGCGACCGCTCGCGAGACGGCGAAATACACCACCGGAAAAATGTTGAGCGTCATCACGCAGACGACACCGGGCATCGAGAAGATAAAACGTTCGGCGCTGATCCCCGTCAGTTGCTTGGCATAGCCGCCGTTCTGCAACAGCAGGATCCAGGCCAGTGCGGCAAGATAAGGCGGTATCAAAAATGGCACCAGGAACATCAAATCCCACAGGCGCGCGCACGGAACACGGAACAGCCCGCGCAGCGCGCCCAGCGTGCCGCCGGTCAGCGCCGCGCCGATGGCCACTGCCAGCCCCAGCCGCAGGGTGTTGTCTATGAGGGAGAGCGTATCGGGTTTCCTCAAGGTCGGGAGGATCGCCGACGCCGCTCCGGCCAGCGATCCTTGCGCGAGATGCGGAAAAATGGCCTCGAGTAAAACGAACGTCAGTGGCAGCGCAACGACGACAACGAGCGCGGCAATGGTTGCCGCGGGCAGCAGAGGGCGCAATCGCATGACGATCAGCGGTTGCCGAAAATATCGGCGAAGCGCTCCAAGATTGCCGTGCGTGGCCCTTGGCTGTCGCCGTCGTTTTGCGGCAGCAGGTGCAAATCGCGCAGCGAGGCGCGGTGGCCGGGAATATCCATTCGTGCCGGAATCAACCAGGCATCGGCAACCAGCCGCTGCCCTTCTTCGCTGAGCACGTAATCAATGAAGGCGCGCGCTTGCGCCTGCTCCTTGGAAGAACGCAAAATCATCATTGGGCGCGGCGCAATCACCGTACCGCTGGCCGGCATGATGACCTTTATTTTTTCGCCGTCCGCCGCCGCCGCGTAAGCGACGTAATCCACACCGCCGAAAACCGCCGCTTTGGCGCCTTGCAGCACCGGGTTGAGCGCTTCCGCGTTCGGCCCCGAAACCGCCAAGCCATTGGCCTTCAGGTCGGCGAATAGTTTCCAGGCACCGTCGCCGAATTTGGCTTGCAGACCGGCCAGCAGATCCGCCGAAGTGCCTGAAAGCGACGGGTCGGGCATGGTGACGAGGTTGCGATAAGCGGGTTTGGTCAAATCACGCCAATCGGACGGTTCCGGCGTACCAGAGCGTGGATTCCAGACCAGCGCCAGCGCCGAAACGCCTTGTGCAACAAAGTCATCGCTTTTCAGTTGCGCCGGTACCTGCGCCGCGTTGGCGCTTTGAATTGGCGCCAGCCAGCCGCGTTTGTCCAGATCACGCGCGGTATCCCACGATGCCGAGATCAGCACATCGGCGTGCGGATTGGCCTGCTCGGCCTCGATGCGGGCCATTACCTTTCCGGTGGTCGCCTGGTAGAGATCGACCTTGATTCCGGTCTTTTTTTCAAAACCGGCAGCCAGTTTCCGGCTCAAGGTTCCAGGGCCGGCCGTGTAAACGGTTAGCGATTGCGCCGGCAATGCAATGGCGCTGATGGTAACGGCCATGGTCAGTAACGCCAAGAGTTTTTGAACGGACATGATATTTATGAGGTAATGCAATGGTCAATACGGCCGCGCGCCATGACCACGATTTGATCGGCCAGCGCATCAGCTTCTTCGCGGTCGTGCGTGACATAGACCGCGGTGGTGTTCAGCCGGGCGAGCAGCGCCTTGATTTCGCGGCTCAATTGTTTGCGCAGGTTGCAGTCCAGATTGGATAGCGGCTCGTCCAGGAGCAACAAGCGCGGAGCGGCCACAATGGCGCGCGCCAGCGCGACGCGCTGCTGCTGGCCACCCGACAGGGCATGAGGGCGCCGCGCGCCATGTTCGCTCAAGCCCACCAGTGCAAGCGCCTGCGTTACCCGCTCTGTGCGTTCGCGGCGCGGTACGCCGCGCATTTCCAGCGGGAAGGCGACATTGGCGGCCACGCTCATGTGCGGCCACAGGGCGTAGTCCTGAAACACCATGCCCAGCGAACGCGACTCGGGCGGGGCGCAGTACGCCGCGTCGGCGACGAGTTGCCCATCGAAGCGGATTTCACCCGCTTCTGGTTCGAGCAATCCGGCCAGCAGCTTGAGCAGCGTGCTTTTGCCGCAACCTGAAGGGCCGAGCAGGGCAACCGTGGTTCCGGCGGGCGCCTCCAGGTCGATGCCATCGAGGATTCGGGCGGCGCCAAAACTCTGGCGCAACCCGCGCACCGCGAGCGCTATACCGGACTGGGCTGGCCGTGCTTTTTCCGCCATATCAGAATCGGTGCCTGATACCGGTCATCACGCCGAACTGATTGCGGCCCGCAATGACACTACTGCCGAAACCGTTCAGCCCCAGGTTGGAACCGTGGCTGTTGACCACATAACCCATGTTCACATAAGCGTCGGTGCGCTTGGAAAAGGAATAGTCGGCGCTCAACTGGAACGACAGTGGTTTGCGCTGAGTGCCGTTGAAGGTTTGATACATCGCCGTGGCCGACAAAGCCAGCGCGCGCGAGGCATGGTAGGTGGCGCCGAGCCAATAGAAATCCGATGCCTCGACCGGGCCGGTATCGAGCGCCGACAGGTGAACGGCGTGAGCATCGAGGTAGCGGTAACCGGCAAATACATCGAGCGAATTAAATTTGTACTTGCCGGCGATGGCGGCGCGCCGGTCCACGTTTCCCTCATAACCGCCGACCTTGGCTGTCATGGCGGCATTGAGCTGCGTCGATCCGCCGTTTTTCTGGTCGTAAGCCAGTACCAGCGATAACGGGCCATTGCTATAACGCATGCCGGCTTCGATCACCCGTCCCTGGAGGTAGCCCGGTGTCGAAAGCGTATTGCCGAAGTTCACGGTATCGTAGTTCTGCGCATACTGCGCCAGAATTTCGACTTGGCCGAACTTGGCCTGGTAACGGAACGCGTTGTCCAACCGGTCCGAAAAAGCCGGATCCTGCATTTTCACGGCGTAGACGGCGTTATCGAGCGGGTTGTATTTGCTGACCCAGTCCAGGAAGATTCCTCCTTGGCGGCCAACCGTAAACCTGCCGATGTCATTGTTCGCAAAACCGACATAAGCCAAGCGGCCAAAAAAGCGTCCGCCTTGCAAGGTCTGGCCGGTCGTCACATCGACGCCGCTTTCCAGCAAAAACAGCGCGCGGTTGCCGCCGCCCATATCTTCGTTGCCCTTGACGCCCCAACGCGAACCGGAAAGGTCTCCAGAGGTCAGACGGGTCAAACTGACGCCGTGACCATGGGCATCGGCACTGCTATTGGTCAGATATTCAAGACCGCTGTCGACCAGTCCGTAGAGCTGAACACCGGTGGCATCGGCGCGAGCCGACAGCGAAGTACCGGCGGCGGCCAGACAACAACAAACCGCCGCAACGCGGAGCGTAGATTTCATGGTAAAGGTCCTCTTTGGGATTCAATCGGACCTCTAACATAAGCAGCGCAAATGTCACTGGTGTGACAAATACCAATGCTGCGCAAAAAAAGCGGGCAGGCAGAAAATCACCGTCTTGACCAATTCGCCTCGATCTGTGCGCAGTCAGGCTGTTTCGCTGAATTCCTTGAATGCCGCCAGCGCGTTGGCGGCGTACATCAGCGACGGGCCGCCGCCCATGTACACGGCCACGGCCAGTACTTCGTCCAACTCCTGCTGGGTGGCGCCAAGCCGTACCAGCGCCTTGGCATGGAAGCCGATGCAGCCGTCACAGCGCGCGGCCACGCCGATCGCCATGGCGATCAGCTCTTTGGTCTTGGCATCAATCGCGCCAGCGGCCATCGCTGCCTGGCTCATTGCCCCGAAGCCCCGCATCGTCTCGGCTTGGGTTTTGCGGAACGGGGCCAGGTTGGCGGAAATCCCGTTGGTCAGTTGCGTGTAGCTGGCGGTGTTCATGTTGGTTTCTAAGTGCATTCGGACCGCATCATTATATTAGGTTGTCCTAAATTAGGTAAATGTGATATGGTGACGTTATGGTAAGCAACAGCGATCGGCAATTTCTCAGCATCGGCGCGGCGCAGGCGGCGGCGATGTTGCGCGCGCTCGGCAACGAAAATCGGCTGCTGCTGCTGTGCCTGTTGATCGAACACGGTGAACTGAACGTCGGGCAGATGCAGGAGCAACTCGATTTGAGCCAGTCGGCGCTATCGCAGCATTTGGCGCGGATGCGGGCCGAGGGTCTGGTCGATTGCCGCCGCGAGGCGCAAACCGTGTACTACCGCATCATCGACGCGAACGTCAAGAAGATCATCGCCACGCTCAAGAAGATTTATTGCCCGTAAGAATTTATCCGTAAATAGTATAAACTCTAATCCGA
>JAIRRE010000028.1 GCA_031256125.1 Burkholderiaceae bacterium | reverse complement strand
GCACGCGCAAACCAAAGTCATGCAGAACAGCGGCCTGCTGGCCAACTGGATCGAACTGCGCGTCATGCTGGCTGGCCGCAAGTTCGACGCCCGCACGCAAGAACTGGTCAGTCGCGCGGCAACGCTGGCGCCCGACGACCCCGAAGTGATGTTGTTGGGCGCGCTGGCAGCTTACGCCCGTGGCGATAAGGCAAGCGCCGATGCCTTGGTGGGCAAGCTGCATCAACGCTACCCGCCCGGCACACCTGACCGCCAGAGCCTGGACGCGATGCTTGAACAATGGGCATCACCGAAAAATCAGCTCCCCGTGATGCCCAGCGCCCCCAGCCAGTCCGCGTCGGCATCGGCGGCTGACACGCCCGATATCAACGCGATGGTCCAGCGCTTGGCCGACCGCCTGAAACAACACCCTGAAGATATGGACGGCTGGCTGATGCTGGCGCGCTCGTACAGCACGCTGGGCCGTTATGCCGACGCGGAAGCGGCCTACGAGCACGCGCAAACGCGCGTGATGCAAGATAGCGGCCTGCTGATTGGCTGGATCGAACTGCGGCTGAAGCTCAGCGGCGGCCAGTTCGACGCCCGCACGCTGGAATTGATCAATCGCGCCGCCGCCCTGACGCCCGACGACTCCGACGTACTGCTGCTGCGCGCGCTGGCCGCTTACGCCCGTGGCGACAAGGCTAGCGCCGATGCTCTGGTGGACAAGCTGCATCAACGCTACCCGCCCGGTACCCCCGAACGCCAGGGTTTGGACGCGGCGCTCAAAAAAATGATGCCGCACAACAAGCCATAAGGCCGTATCGGACTTTTCGATAAATAGCCGGGCGATTTGTAGCGCGCCAATTATTTGGCGCGCATGACAGCGTGTTCCTGCGTGATCGGCCCGCACCAGCCCGGCAAAAAATCGGCTTCCTCGCTCTTGGCCAGTTTCAGTGACATTTCCAGCGCCTTGTCGAAGTCGGTTTCAACCGCCTTGCGGTCGATCCGCCGGCGCAGGAAGTCGGCCCACAGAAATTCGCTGAAGGGCGTGATGTCCTTGGCGAATCCGCCGATACGGCGCAATTCGCCGGCAAGGCTGCGGAACGGATCGTCGAGGAGATCGGTGATTTTTTTCGGAATCGCCGAATAATCGCGGCGCGCGCCCTGGGCATCGAAGGGGTGCATCCAGCCACGGTTGTCGAGATAAACCCAGAAGGCATCCTTGTCGAGCTTGCGCAAATCAGCTGCGACGGTGATGGCGATATTTTTCACGCCTTCCCGATGCAGCGCGAGCGCAAGATGATGGTGGTCGATGACGTAATGGCGGCCCTTGGGTCCCCAGACCACCGGGATCAGGTGCTGGCCCAGGAAATCGGCCTTCTTGCCGTCCGGGTGGTATTGCCAGCTTTTGCGTTTGATTTCGACCTCACGCATACCGACAGTAATTTGCGTCGGGCGCAGATCAGCGATCGCAACGGGGTGCAAATGGGGTTCTCGTGACAGGTGCATGATGGGCATCGCTCATGGCAGTGGCAATGAATGCCACTACTGTAGCTTGGGCCGACGGCATCAAGGCGATGACGCAACGCCGTTACGCTCCATCGCTTCACCGGCGTTGGCCACCCGCTTTCGGGGTGACTCGATCCGTCGGCTTTTGCCCGCGCCATGAATCCATCCGGCACAATCACCCTTTGGCTGCGGCTTTCCCCGCGTCCTTGCCAGTAGGCCCACAAGCATCACCATGACCCAGACACCCGCTTCCAGCGGCGCCACCTCCAGCGACCCCACCGATAGCAAGCCCGATTACCGCCATACGCTGAATCTCCCCGACACGCCTTTCCCAATGCGGGGCGACCTGCCCAAGCGCGAGCCGGGCTGGGTCAAGGCGTGGAATGAGCAGGGCGCTTACCAGCGTCTGCGCGCAGCGCGCCGGGGCGCGCCCAAGTTCATCCTGCACGACGGGCCGCCCTATGCCAACGGGCAGATTCACATGGGGCACGCGGTCAACAAGATACTCAAGGACATGATCGTCAAGGCGCGCCAGCTCGAAGGCTATGACGCGCTGTATGTGCCCGGCTGGGATTGTCACGGCCTGCCAATCGAGAACGCCATCGAAAAGAAGTTTGGCCGCCACTTGAGCCGCGACGAGATGCAGGCCAAAAGCCGCGCCTACGCCACCGAACAGATCGCGCAGCAGATGGTCGATTTTCAGCGCCTGGGCGTACTCGGCGAGTGGGAGCGGCCTTACAAAACGATGGATTTCGTCAATGAAGCCGGTGAAATCCGCGCCTTCAAGCGCGTGATCGAACGCGGCTTTGTTTACCGGGGGTTGAAGCCCGTGTACTGGTGCTTCGACTGCGGCTCGTCGCTGGCGGAGTTCGAGATTGAGTACGCCGACAAGCAGTCGCAAACGGTGGACGTGGCTTTCAAGGCGCACGACCCGGCCGCGCTGGCCGCCGCGTTTGGGCTGCCAGCCCTCGCCAAGGACGCTTACGCGGTGATCTGGACCACCACCGCGTGGACCATTCCCGCCAACCAGGCGCTCAACCTCAATCCGCATCTGGACTACGCGCTGGTCGATACCCCGCGCGGCCTGCTGGTGCTGGCGGCCCCGCTGGTCGAACGCTGTCTTGATCGCTACGGGCTGCAAGGGCAGGTGATCGCCACCGTCAAAGGCGAAAAACTCGACGGGATCGAATTCGAGCACCCCTTGCACGACGTGCATGAAGGTTATCGGCGCGTTTCGCCCGTTTATCTGGCCGACTACGCCACCGCCGACGATGGCACCGGTCTGGTGCATTCATCGCCCGCTTATGGCGTGGAGGACTTTAATTCCTGCGTTGCGCACGGCATGGCGCACGGCGACATCCTCAACCCGGTGCAGGGCAACGGCGTCTACGCGACGGACTTTCCGCTGTTCGGCGGCCAGTTGATCTGGAAGGCGGTGCCGCGCATCATTGAAGTCATTGCCCAATCCAACCGCCTGCTGGCGACCGAGACCATCAGCCACAGTTACCCGCATTGCTGGCGGCACAAGTCACCGGTGATTTACCGCGCCGCGGCGCAGTGGTTCGTCCGCATGGACGAGGGCGAGGGCGTGTTCACCAAAGACAAAGCGCCCCAAACGCTGCGCCAGATGGCGCTGGAGGCCATCGAGCACACGCGCTTCTACCCAGCCAACGGCAAGGCGCGGCTGTACGACATGATCGCCAACCGGCCCGATTGGTGCATTTCGCGCCAACGCAGTTGGGGCGTGCCGATCCCGTTCTTTCTGCACAAGGAAACCGGCGAGCTGCACCCGCGCACGATGGAAATCCTCGACCAGGCCGCCAGCATCGTCGAGCAGGGCGGCATCGAGGCGTGGAGCCGCGTGACGGCGGAGCAAATCCTCGGTTCCGAAGACGCGCCGCAGTACGCCAAGAGCAGCGACATTCTGGAAGTCTGGTTCGATTCCGGCTCCACCTTCTGGCACGTGCTGCGCGGCACGCATCCGGGCAATCATCACGACAGCGGCCCGGAGGCCGATTTGTATCTGGAAGGGCACGACCAGCACCGCGGCTGGTTCCACTCCTCGCTGCTGCTGTCGTGCGCCATCAACGGGCGCGCGCCGTACAAAGGTCTGCTCACGCACGGCTTTACGGTGGACAGCCAGGGCCGCAAGATGAGCAAGTCGCTGGGCAACGGCATCGACCCGCAGAACGTGGGCAAGCGGCTGGGTGCCGAAATCATCCGCCTGTGGGTGGCCGCCAGCGACTATTCGGGCGACATCGCGGGTGACGACAAAATCTTGGCGCGGGTGGTCGATGCCTACCGGCGCATCCGCAATACGCTGCGCTTTCTGCTGGCCAACACCAGCGATTTCGACATCAACCAGCACGCCGTTCCCGCCGAGAAGATGCTGGAGATCGACCGCTACGCGCTGGCGCGCGCCGCGCAGTTGCAGGCCGAGGTATTGGCGCATTACGAGGTCTATGAATTTCACCCTGTGGTTGCCAAGTTGCAGGTCTATTGCAGCGAAGACCTGGGTGCGTTTTATCTGGACATCCTCAAGGACCGCCTGTACACCACCGCGCCCGACTCGCTAGCGCGGCGCAGTGCGCAAACCGCGCTGTGGCACATCACGCAGGCGATGCTGCGCTGGATAGCGCCGTTTCTGTCCTTCACCGCCGAGGAAGCGTGGAAGTCCCTGGGCCACGGCGAATCCATCTTCACCGAAACCTTTACCGACCTGGGTGCGCCCGAACCGGCGCTGCTGGCTAAATGGTCGCGCATCCGCGAACTGCGCGCGGTGGTCACCAAGGAAATCGAAGCGCTGCGCACACAAGGCGCGGTCGGCTCGTCGCTGCAAGCGCGAATCGAACTCGCCGTGGGGCCGGAAGATCACGCACTGCTCGCTTCGCTGGGCGACGATTTGAAGTATGTGTTCATCGTTTCCGCTATCGAATTGAAAGCGGGCGAAGTGGTTGCCGTAAAGGCCAGCGCCGTTACCGCGCCCAAATGCGAGCGCTGCTGGCACTGGCGCGACGACGTAAATCTGGATACGACGCACCCTTGGCTGTGCCCGCGCTGCATCAGCAACCTATACGGCGCGGGCGAAACGCGCCGCGTGGCATGAAGGCGGGGCGCGCCATGTCTGTCCGCCGTTCGCGCCAACACCACTTTGGTACCACTGGCTGGCTGATACTGGCCGCGCTGGTGATTGTGCTGGATCAACTCACCAAGGCGCTCATCGCCGCGCGCTATTCATTGGGCGAGGGGGAGCGCATCACCGGATTTTTCAATCTGGTGCTAGCGCACAACCGGGGCGCGGCGTTTTCCTTTCTGGCCGGGGCGGGCGGCTGGCAACGCTGGTTCTTTACCGCGCTGGCCATTGCCGTATGCGCGTTCATCATCGGCCTGATCCACGCACACACCTCGCGCAAGCTGTTTTGCACCGGGCTGGCGCTGGTCCTTGGCGGCGCGGCAGGCAACGTCATCGATCGACTCTGGCACGGCTACGTGATTGACTTTCTCGATTTCCACTGGCGCTGGCTTGCGCCCCTGTTTTACGGCGGGCACTTTCCCGCTTTCAACCTGGCTGACAGCGCCATCACGGTCGGCGTCGTGTTCATCATTGGCGATGAAATGTGGCGGTGGCGGCGCACTTGAGGTAGCGCCTCAAATAGTCTGTACCCGCAGGCGTGCGCCCCCTTGATCGGGGCGGATACCAACCGTCCGCGGCTGTTGAGCCGCACATCAACCAACAGGATGTGTGATCCCTGTCAGGCTTGACCCTGGACGCACTGGCGCGCCGGTTCCAGAGCGCTTTGGCACGCCATGGGCTTGGCGCCATTGCTGACGGGCGCACTATTTCTCCACCCTGCTGGCAGAAGCACGCGCACCCCTTCGATGAGGATATTGTGGACTTCTTCGGGTTGTTCAAAAGACATCCGAACGGTCTCGGCGTTGCGGGCCACATCTGAACGCTACAGCTTTCGCTCTCGTTTGAGGACAAACCGGTTCGCGATCGCATTCGATATTGCGCAGGCATCGGCCAATTTGTCGATCATCATCATGGCCACTTGCACTTTGCAGCATCTCGCGGGCCGGAGCGTCCGCGGATGCCCCACAATCGCAACCTTTTTGCTACTGACTGCCGGCTTCGCCGGCGCGATGCCATGACCCCGCTGCCCGCAACGCTGTGCCACCTCAATGGTGAATACCTTCCGCTCAATCAAGCCCGGGTTTCGGTGCTCGACCGGGGCTTTATCTTCGGCGATGGTATCTACGAAGTGGTTCCCGTCTATGGGTACAAGCTGTTCCGGTTCCCGCAGCACATGCAGCGTCTGACCAGCAGTCTGTCCAAAGTGCGCATCCCCAACCCTCATACGGAGGATGAGTGGCTGGCGTTGTGCCGCCGGCTGATTGCGGCGCAGCCGGCGCCGGATCAATTGATCTATATCCAGATCACACGCGGCGTGACCGAGCGCAATCACGTCATGCCCGAAGGACTTGCACCCACGGTATTCGCGATGAGCAACCCGTTCACGCTGCCTTCGGCGCAGATGCGCTCCGAAGGCGTGGCGTGCGTGAGCGCGCAGGATTTCCGCTGGATGCGCGGCGACATCAAGAGCGTCTCCCTGTTGGGCAATGTGCTGGCGCGTCAGATTTCAGCCGACGCGGGCGCAATCGAGACGGTGATGTTCCGCGATGGCTGGCTGACCGAGGCGT
>JAIRRE010000318.1 GCA_031256125.1 Burkholderiaceae bacterium | reverse complement strand
CCTTTCTCATCGACACTGATATAGGCTTGGTGCAGCACGTCGTTAACGTAAAGGTTGTTCTGCGGCCTCAGGTTTGCGATGCCTGTGAGGTCCGCGTTGACACGATCGAACACCGCAGTAGCCCTTAGCGTTTGAAGCGCGTCCCGGACGCTGAAGCTGGTGCCTGGAATCGTGAATTTGGGCATGGTCAGGTTAACCTGTGCAAGTGCCAGCGAACTGTTGATGCTGGCGAGCGTCGCCGCATTGAAGGAGGATTCAAACGTTGCCAGATCTTTGGGCAGGATCGCCGTGAAGGTCAGTCCGCCGTCATAGGGAAGTGTGACGGCTTGCCAGCCATTGCCTGAACCGTAGGCGGTATTGAGCGTCTCTGTCATCATCTGCGCGGTCTGATCGCCGGTCACCGCGTGAAAGGTGCCGGCGACAGTGACTTGCGGCACAAACGGCCTACTCCAGCCGCCATTGAAATAGACCGCGTTGACCAGGACGAAGCGCGTGGCGCTAGTAATTGATTCCGGGGTCAAGAGGTTCAGAATCTTGTTTCTGGTTTCGCCAGCAACCCAGTTATTGATGGTAATACGCGCCGTATCGGGGGCATTGATGAAATCGGCGAGATGCACGCCCGCGCCGTAATCAATGGCGAGCGGATCCAGAAACGGCTGCTGGAAAGTCATCTGTTGCTCGCCCCACATCGAGTTGGCGATGCGCAGCGTGAGCGGCACTTGGCCAGGCGCCGTTGGCCGGGACGAGGTCAGCGCCAAATCAAGCGCGTCGAAAGCCGCATTCAAGCGGTTATCTGGCAGCGTGAAGTGCATCGTGTTCTGAAGTTGGCTGGCCGTGGCGCCGCCCGCGCCGGCATACGTCATGGCCAGCGCGGCGGAGATGGAGTACGGCGAGAAAAACAGATTCCGGTTGGTAAACGCCGATTCGTTGCGCAAGGTACCGTACAGATCGGTGGCAAAGGCGGTGTTGCCTGCCAAGAGCGCGGCGGCATCGGCGGCAGGCACACGCAGCGACGCGTTGCGCGGCAGCGATGAAGCAGCCAGGGTGGCGCTTTGAGTAGTATTTGTGTGCGGAGGGTTAGTGGAAGCGCCGGTCTGACCACTGTGGCCGCCTCTGCTGCCACAGGCTTGCAGCAGCAAAAGCAATGCCGTCAAAATGACAAGTTGTGCTTTTTTCATGCTGAAGATAAATTGAAACGAAAATGATTACAAACTGAATATTTCAAGCGTTATATCGCAGCGATGCTGAACATGTGCATCATGATCGTGGTATTTGGGATTTCAGGCGTTGTTTGTTGTTTATCCGCAAATACTCACTACGCTGCAGGCTGCGGCGGCGCTTTACATCTTACGGCGCGGCATTGGCAGAGCGCGCAGACTTCTTTCGTGTTGCCTGGCTGTTTTTTTACTCCCTGTCATCCGTATGCAAGGCAAAGCCGCTACCATGCACAACTTTGATCGTACAACCTGCGTAACCCATGGCCGAATCTGAACTCCAAAACACCGGCTTTCCGACACGCTATCAAGGTAGGCCGCGCCGCCGCTGGTTGAGCGTGCTGCTGGCCCTGCTCTTTATCGCCGTATTGGCGGGCGGAGCGGTTTATCTGGTGCATCGTGCCGGCAAGCCGTCTGCGGCGGGCGCGGCGGGCGGGGGGCCAGGGTTCCTTTTTGGCCGCGGGGGCAGCGCAGGGCCGAGCGTCACCGTGGGCGAGGCTACGGCCCAGGCAGGAGATTTGCCGATTTTGATTGACGCGCTGGGCACCATCACGCCGCCGAAAACGGCGACGTTGGTACCGCAGATTTCGGGCACGCTGATCGACGTGGCGTTTACCGAGGGGCAAATGGTCAAGCAGGGCCAGGTGCTGGCGCGCATCGACCCGCGCCCCTATCAGGCAGCACTGACACAGGCGCAGGGCACGCTGGCGAAGGATCAGGCGCAACTGGCCGCCGCGCAAGTGACTTTGGAGCGCTACCGTAAGCTGCTGGCGCAGGATTCCATCGCGCGGCAGGATTTCGATACCCAGAACGCGACGGTCAAACAGTTGCAGGGCACGGTGGAAACCGACCAGGCCGCCGTGCAAACCGCCCAAATCAATCTGGGTTACACCACCATCACCGCGCCTTTTGGCGGCTTGATTGGCTTGCGCACGGTCGATCCGGGCAATTACGTGTCCACCGGCACCACCGGCGGCATCGCCACGCTCACGCAGGTGCAACCCATCGACGTGGTGTTCGCCGTGCCGCAAGACCGCATCCCGGACATACAGGCCGCCGCGCGCACCGGGCATCTGCCGGTAACGGCGCTGGACCGCGCCCGCGCGCAGCAACTGGCAACGGGGCGTTTTCTCACGCTTGATAACCAGGTCAATATCTCGACCGGCACGGTGCGCGCCAAGGCGCGTTTCGACAATGCCGAGGGCAAGCTGTTTCCCAATCAGTTCGTCAACGTGCGGCTGCAACTGGGCACGGTGCAGGGCGTATTGGTGCCGGTGACGGCGGTACGCACCGGGCCGAATGGCGATTACGTTTATGTGATCGACCAGGACAGCGTCGCGCACATGCGCCCGGTCAAGCGCGGGTTGGCCACCGACGCGCAAATTCAGATCGTGCAAGGCTTGCAGGCGGGCGAACAGATCGTTTCTGAAGGCGGGGATCGCGTGAAGGATGGCGCGCCGGTGCGGCGCGCCGATGCGGCGGGGCCGGGCGGAGCCGGCACGCCATCAGCCGGCGCTTCCGGCGCGCGCCGTGCTGCATCGGGCAGCGCTGCCGGTGCGAGCGCGGCGGGGCATCCGGGCTGGGTCAGCCTGCCGCCGCAGGTGCGCGCAAAGCTCCAGGGCATGACGCCTGAGCAGCGGCACGCTTACTTCCAGCAACTGCGGCAGCAACAGGCGGCATCGGGCGCGCAGCCCGCCGCATCCGGCGCGGCCAGCTCGCAGCCCTGAGCCGGTTTCGTCATGAACATCTCGCGCGTATTTGTGCAGCGCCCGGTGGCGACGGCGCTGTTCATGCTCGCCATCGTGCTGGCGGGGTTGGTGGGCTTGCGCTTCTTGCCCATATCGGCGCTGCCGCAGGTCGATTACCCGACCATTCAGGTCAGCACCCTCTATCCCGGCGGCAGCCCAGACGTGATGAGCCGCACCGTCACCGCGCCGCTGGAAAACCA
Source organism: Burkholderiaceae bacterium (assembly GCA_031256125.1). Classification (GTDB taxonomy): domain Bacteria; phylum Pseudomonadota; class Gammaproteobacteria; order Burkholderiales; family Burkholderiaceae_C; genus Ottowia. The sequence continues at coordinate 8,128 of JAIRRE010000318.1, read as the reverse complement.
GTTCGGTCAGATGCCGGGGCTGGACCGCATGACCAGCGTGAGCAGCGCCGGGGTTTCGCTGATTACGCTGCAATTCGCGCTCAACGTCAACATGGACGTGGCCGAACAGGAGGTGCAGGCGGCCATGAACGCGGCGGGGTCGCTCCTGCCCGCCGATCTGCCCGCGCCGCCGGTGTACGCCAAGGTCAATCCTGCCGATGCGCCGGTGATGCAACTGGCGATTACCTCGGGCAGCCTGCCGCTGACGCAGGTGCAGGATATGGTCAACACCCGGCTGGCGCTCAAGATTAGCCAGATTTCCGGCGTCGGCCTGGTCACGCTGGCAGGCGGCCAGCGCCCCGCCGTGCGGGTACAGGGTAATTTGCAAGCGCTGGGCGCGATGGGGCTGGGCCTGTCCGCGCTCAACACCGCCGTCGGCAACGGCAACGCCAATAGCGCCAAGGGCAGCATCGACGGGCCGACGCGCCAATACAGCATCAATGCCAATGACCAGCTTAGTACCGCGGCGGATTACCAGAACCTGATCCTGGCTTACGCCAATGGGGCGCCGATTCGCCTCAAGGACGTGGCGCGGGTGGTGGACAGCGCGGAAAACAATCGTCTGGCGGCCTGGACAGTCATCAAGGATGCCGCCGCGCCCGTTGCCGCCGCGCCAGCGGCGGCGGCCAGCGCGCCAGCCGTCAATGTCCGGGCCGCTAACAATCTGGCTGCGCTCACCCCGGCCATCATTCTGAACGTGCAGCGCCAGCCGGGTGCCAATGTCATCGCCACGGTGGACGCGATCAAAAACCAGTTGCCGACGTTGCAAGCGAGTCTGCCGCAAAGCGTGCATATCGCCGTGCTGACCGACCGCACGCTGGGCATTCGCGCTTCGGTCGAGCATGTCGAAATGGAGCTGATTCTGGCGGTGGTGATGGTGGTGCTGGTGATCTTTTTCTTCCTGCACAGTCTGCGCGCCACGGTAATCGCCAGCATCGCGGTGCCGATCTCGCTGATGGGCGCCATAGGCGCGATGTATTTGCTGGGCTATTCACTGAACAACCTGTCGCTGATGGCGCTGACGATTGCCACTGGCTTCGTGGTCGATGACGCCATCGTGATGATCGAGAACATCTCGCGCCACCTCGAAGAACTGCGCAAGGACATTCCGGCGGCTCGGTTGCCTCAAAAGATCGCGCTGGCGCGGCTGGCGATGAAGGCGGCGCTGGACGGCGCGGGCGAGATCGGCTTTACCATCATTTCGCTGACGATTTCGCTGATCGCGGTGCTGATCCCGCTGCTGTTCATGCAGGAAGTCATCGGGCGGCTGTTCCGCGAATTCGCCGTCACTCTGGCCATCACCATCCTGTTCTCGGCGCTGGTCTCATTGACGCTGGTACCGATGATGTCGGCGCGCTGGCTGGAGCCGCTCGATGCCGTGCACGGGCGTTTGTCCCGGCGCATTCAGGCCGGGTTCGACTGGATCGTCGCCAAATACGACCGGGGCCTGACGCGCGTGCTGGCGCACCAGCCGCTGATGCTGGCGGTGGCCGTTGCCACGCTGTTGCTGACGGTGTTCCTGTATTGGGCCATGCCCAAGGGGTTGTTTCCGGTGCAAAGCACCGGCCAGTTGCAAGCCCAGTTGACGGCGGCCAGCGACGTATCCTTTGCCCGCATGTCGGCGCTGCAAGCCCAGGCTGCGCGCGTCATTGCCGACGACCCGGCGGTGCTCTCGCTCAGTTCAGTGGTCGGCGTCGATGGCGCCAACAACATGGCGCTTTCGGAAGGGCATTTGCTCATCAACCTCAAGGACCGTCCGCTGCTGGGCGATTCCGAGGCCACCATCATGCAGCGGCTCAACGATACCGTTACCCGGCAAGTACCGGGGGTGCAGATTTATTTACAGCCGACGCAGGACCTGACCATAGACTCCGACACCGGCCCCACGCCCTACAGGTTCGATCTGGAAGGGGTGGACACGGCGCAGGTCAACGACTGGGCGCAGCGCCTGTCGAAAAAAATCGCTACCCTGCCGCAAATCAGCCGCGCCACCACTGACGCGGGCGCGACCGGGCCGGTGGCGATGATCCAGGTGGACCGCGATACCGCTTCGCGTCTGGGCATTACCGCCAGCAGTCTGGACGACGCGCTTTACAACGCCTTTGGCCAGCGCATCGTTTCCACTATCTTCAGCCAAACCAGCCAATACCGGGTAATTCTGGAGGCCGCGCGCGACGCCAACAAGCCGGCGCTCACCGAATTGGCCGACATGCCGGTGCAAACCATGTCGGGCGGCAATGCCGCGGGCGCGGGCGGCAACACCGTGCCGCTGTCGTCGTTCGCCAAAATCGTCGAACAGCCCGCCCCTTTGCAGGTGGTGCGGGTCGGACAGTACCCCGCCGCCACGGTGGGTTTCGATACCGCGCCGAGCGTGTCGCTGGGCGCGGCGGTGCAGGCCATCCGCGACGCCACGCAAGCGGAAGGTTTACCCGATGCCATCACGTTGCGTTTTACCGGCGCGGCGGGGTCGTATGAAAACTCGCTCTCCAACCAGATATGGCTGATTCTGGCCGCCGTGGTGTGTGTCTATATCGTGCTGGGCGTGCTCTACGAAAGTTACGTGCACCCGTTCACCATCCTATCCACGCTGCCTTCGGCGGGCGTGGGCGCGTTGCTGGCGCTGTGGAGCACCGGCCACGCACTGAACGTGATCGGCATCATCGGCCTGGTGCTGCTGATCGGCATCGTCAAGAAGAACGCGATCATGATGATCGACTTCGCCATCGAGGCCGAACGCGGGCGGGGTTTGCCGCCGCGCGAGGCGATTCACCAGGCGGCGCTGCTACGCTTCCGTCCGATCCTGATGACCACGCTGGCGGCGCTGGCCGCCGCCGTGCCGTTGATGTTCAGCTTTGGCAACGGCGGCGAATTGCGGCGGCCATTGGGCATCGCCATCTTCGGCGGGCTGGTGCTGTCGCAACTGCTGACGCTGTTCACCACGCCGGTGATCTATCTGGCGTTCGACCGCCTGGGGCGCTATCTGGACCGCAAGCTGGCCAGCGAAATTGCCGCGGGCGACGACGCAACCGTGCAAATGTAAATCTATTGATCTTTCCTTGATTCATGACACTTCCATCCGTTCGCCCTGAGCAACAGCCTGGTCCGGCAGGTTGGGATGAGCTTTGCGAATCCCAACACGACAATGGTTTCGACATTATTGTGCGTGGGTATTTTGCTTATTCTACACGGGCTATATAATCCATCATATTATTTGTTGTCTATATTATGATGTCTGAGAGAGTAATGATATTTACTTTTTGTATTTTATTTGGATTTATTATGGGCGGAATGACAATTTCGTTTTATAACGATGATTCAGTATTCTTAAGAAAATGTATTATTCGTGTGCTTTTGCCTTGTATTTGTTTTGCAATGCTTATCATAATTAATAAACTTTTGAAGCAATTGGAATCGAGTCATCATCAAGGCGGAATCGGAATAGGGATTATGATTTCATCTTACTTTATTACTATTTTAATGGGTAAAAAGATTTTTATGTCGAAAAGCAATGAAATTAAGAGCAAAGCTAAGGAAAGCAAACAAAAATCAAACACTTCCTCTAATAATAAATTCAATAAATATGTTGCCTTGCTTTCTGTTATTGTTCTTGCTGTATTTAGTTTATATCAAATATACTCTGGTATTATTAATGGAGTAATCAAGCCGATAGAAATGAATGAGAGAAATATTTTCTATGCAAGTGAACCTTTTTGGTTTATAATCTGGCTGACAATTCATTTTATTTGTGTTTTTATTTATATTGGTGGATACTTGTGGATTTATAAGAAAAAATGACTATCCTGTATTCTATCCATTGTCCACTCAGCCCGCAGGCGGAAATGATGGGTTTCGCTGCGCTCTACCCATCCTACGCTCTACGCTCTGGCGGGCGCAGACTAAGGCAGTTTCTGGAATGAACCTCTCGCGCTGGTTCATCGAGCGGCCCATCGCCACGTCGCTCTTGACCCTCGGACTGGCGCTGGTGGGCATCGGGGCGTTTTTGCTGCTGCCCATCGAGCGCTTGCCGGCGGTCGATTACCCGGTGATTTTCGTCACCGCCAACATGCCCGGCGGCAGTCCGTCGGACATGGCGCGCACCGTGGCCACGCCGCTGGAACGCACGCTGGGCGTGATCTCCGGGGTCAATGAAATGACTTCGAGCAGCAACACCGGCTCCTCGCGCGTGGTGTTGCAGTTCGACCTCTCCCGCGACATCGACAGCGCCGCGCGGGATGTGCAAGCGGCCATCAACGCCGCCCGCGTCGATCTGCCCGCCGACCTGCACAACAACCCGACTTACCGCAAGGCCAACCCGGCGGGAATGCCGTTTTTGGTGCTTGCGCTGACCTCCAAGACGCGCACGCCGGGGCAAATTTACGACGCGGTTTCCAACATCGTCAGCCAACGCCTGTTGCAGGTCGAAGGCGTGGGCAATGTGGAACTGGGCGGTGGTTCGCTGCCGGCGGTGCGGGTTGAACTGGACCCGTTCGCGCTGCACCAAATGGGCGTTTCCGCCGAAGACGTGCGCGCGGCGATTCAGGCCAACAACGCCAACCGGCCCAAGGGCGTAGTCGAAACCAGCGGAGCCGATGGCCGCGCGCTGCAAGTCCTGACGCCCCCGCCGGGCCTGCACGCGGCCGATTACCAGGGGCTGATTGTCGCGGTGCGCAACAACCAGCAGGTGCGGTTGCAGGACGTGGCCAAGGTGACCGACAGCGTGCAGGACGTGCACACGCGCGGCATGTTCAACGGCAGTCCGGCCATCATCGTCATGGTCACCCAGCAACCGGATGCCAACCTGATAGCCGTGACCGACCGCATCTACGCGCTGCTGCCGCAATTGCGCGCCCAGTTGCCGCCCGACATCGACTTGCAAGTTGCCATCGACCGCACTGGCACCATCCGGGCCTCGGTGCACGAGGTGGAGGTTACGCTGGTCATCGCCGTGTTGCTGGTGGTGCTGGTGGTGGGGCTGTTTCTGCGTAACCTGCGCGCCGCGCTGGTGCCCGCGGTGGCCACTGTGGTGTCGCTGCTGGGCACCTTCGGGGTGATGTACGCGCTGGGCTATTCGCTCAACAATCTGTCGCTGATGGCGCTCACGGTGGCGACCGGCTTCGTGGTCGATGACGCCATCGTGGTGCTGGAAAACATCTCGCGCCACATGGAAATGGGCATGTCGCGCTTGCAGGCGGCGCTGAATGGCGCACGCGAGGTCGGCTTTACGGTTCTGACCATCAGCGTGTCGCTGATTGCGGTGTTCATCCCGCTGCTGTTCATGGGCGGACAAGCCGGGCAATTGTTCCGCGAGTTCGCGGTAACGCTGTCCAGCGCGGTGATGATTTCGCTGGTGGTTTCCCTGACCACCACGCCCATGCTGTGCGCGGTAATACTGCCCCGCGCCCGCCTCCACGGCAACCCCGGCGAGTCCGCGCGGCCTGTGCGGCGCAGCCTGATGGGCCGTTTGCGCGACCAGTTGTCCCGCCTGGCCGAGTGCGGCCAGCGGCGGCTTACCGGCGGCTACGCCCGTGCACTCGATTGGGCGCTGGCTTGGCCCTGGCTGGTGGTGCTGGTGCTGTTGGCGGTGATCGCGCTCAACGGCTATTTGTTTTTTTCCATCACCAAGGGGCTTTTCCCTGAACAGGACAGCGGCATTTTGGTCGGCGGCCTGCGCGCCGACCAAAGCATTTCATCGGCGGCGATGGGCGACAAGTTGCAACAGGCGGTGGACATCATCCGCGCCGATTCTTCGATTGGAACCGTGGCGGCGTTTGCGGGCGGTTCGCGCGCCGGCAGCGGTTTCCTGATCGCTGCGCTCAAACCCGCCGGGCAGCTCCCGCCCGGCCAGACTTCGCGCTCGGTCATCAACCGGCTGCGGCCCAAGCTGATGCGCATTCCGGGCATGATGGTGTTTCTCTCGCCGATGCAGGATTTACGCACTGGCGGGCGCAGTTCCAACTCCACTTATCAATACACCCTCAAAGGCGACAACGAAGACGATCTGCGCACTTGGTCCAACAAGCTGGCCGACCGCCTCAAGCGCGAACCGCGCCTGACGGACGTTGACACCGACGCCAGCGACAACGGCGTGGAAACCTATATCCAGATGGACCGCGACAAGGCCGTCTCGCTGGGCGTTACGCCCAAGGCGCTGGACGCCGCGCTCTACGACGCATTCGGCCAGCGCCAAGTCGCCACCATGTACACCGACCTCAATCAATACCCGGTGGTCATGGAATGGGCGCTGCAATACGCCCGCTCGCCGGTGGTACTGTCGGATGTGTACGTTGCCACCGACCCCTACAGCAAAGCCGGTACCGTCAACAATAACCTGACCTCGGCCAACCCGGCGCTGCGCAACAGTTCCACCGGCAACCCGATTTCCACCGCGCCGGACATGATGGTGCCGCTTTCGACCTTCGCCAGTTTCGGCGACCGCGCGGTGCCCACCACGGTCTGGCACGACGCCGGGGAACTGTCTTCCACCGTCTCGTTCAACTTGGCCGACGGCGTATCGCTGCAACAGGGCCGGCAAGCGGTGCAGGATGCGGTCGATGCACTATCCATGCCCAACAACCTGCACGGCGAGTTTTCCGGCATGGCCGCCGCCGCGCAGCAAAATCAGTCGCAAATGGGCTTGCTGATTCTGGCCGCCCTGGTGGTTATCTACATCGTGCTGGGCATCCTCTACGAAAGCCTGATCCATCCCATTACCGTACTCACCACCCTGCCCAGCGCGGGCTTTGGCGCGGTGCTGGCACTGCTGATGCTGCGTATGGACTTTTCCATCATCGCGCTGATCGGGGTGTTCCTGCTGATCGGCATCGTCAAGAAAAACGCCATCCTCATCATCGACTTCGCGCTCGATGCCGAACGCGCGCGCGGCCTCACGGCCACGCAGGCGGTACGCGAAGCGTGCCTGCTGCGCTTCCGGCCCATCATCATGACCACGCTGGCCGCGGGCCTGGGCGCGCTGCCGCTGGCGATCGGCTTCGGGCAGGGATCGGAATTGCGCCAGCCGCTGGGCGTCACCATCGTTGGCGGCCTGATCGCCAGTCAGCTCTTGACGTTGCTGACCACGCCGGTGGTCTATGTGCTGCTGGACAAACTGCGCCGCCACAAGACCGACGAAGCGCAGTTGGCGCGCCATGCTGGCGCTGCTTTGGCTTAAAGGAACCGTTTGCATGACGTTCGACAAGATTTCGATATTGACCGCCGCCGCGCTGCTGCTGGCCGGTTGCGGAACGCTCGCGCCCGGCGGCGCGAATCCGCCCGCGCCCGCCGCGCCGGTGAGCCTGACCTGGAAAAGCACATCCGGCGATGTGGACTGGATCAGTGCCGACGCGCATCAAGCCTGGCAAACCGGCCAGTGGTGGACGCTTTTTGGCGATGCGCAACTCGACGAACTGATGCCGCGCGTAGTCGTCGGCAATCAAAATCTGGCGCAGGCGGTGGCCAACGTGGCACAAGCGCAGGCGCTGTTGCAGCAAGCCGATGCTGCGCGCTGGCCCACGTTGGGACTTGATTTATCTGGCGGCCGCAGCGGTACCGGTAGTGGCAGTAGCAGTGGCAGTGGCAACAGTGGCAGCAGCAGCGGCAAGTCCGCAATCGGTACGGCGTCCTTGGGCCTGTCGGGCAGTTGGGCGCCCGATCTGTGGGGCAATCTGGCCGATGCGGTGCGCCAGCAAGCAGCCAACGTGCAGGTTAGCCAAGCCAATCTGGCGCAAGCGCAACTGTCGGCGCAAGGCAGCTTTGCGCAAGGCTATTTCACAGTACGCGAGGCCGACGCCGAACTGGCGTTGCTCGACGACATCATCGCCGGCTACCAGCGCGCCGAAACCATCACGCAAAACCGCTACGACAACGCCATCGCGGCCCGCACTGACCTGCTGCAAGCGCAAAGCACGCTGGCCAGCGCGCGCGCCAGCCGCGACCAGCTTGCCGCCAGTCGCGCGACCGCCGAACACGCGCTGGCGCTGCTACTGGGTTTGCCGCCCGAAGCGTTCAGCCTGACGCCCGAAAAGTGGAACTCCGTCGTGCCACCAGTACCCGCATCGCTGCCTTCCGACCTGCTGCTGCGCCGGCCCGACAT
>JAIRRE010000233.1 GCA_031256125.1 Burkholderiaceae bacterium | reverse complement strand
GGTCTGAACCTGGCCGCCGAACGCGACGCGCTGCTGGCGGGCCTGCTGACCATCCCGGTCGTAACCGAAGCCAAATGGACGGCCGAGGAGCGCCAGCAGGAAATCGACAACAACGCGCAGGGCATTTTGGGCTACGTGGTGCGCTGGGTCGATCAAGGCGTGGGGTGCTCCAAAGTGCCCGACATCCATGACATTGGCTTGATGGAAGACCGCGCCACGCTGCGCATCAGCAGCCAGCACATCGCCAACTGGTTGCTGCACGGCGTGGTTACGCGCAAACAGGTGCAGACCACGCTGGAACGGATGGCGGCGCTGGTGGACCAGCAAAACGCCGGCGACCCGGCCTACCGCAACATGGCCGGGCGCTTCAAAACCTCCGCCGCCTTCCAGGCCGCCAGTGACCTGATCTTCAAGGGCGTAGAACAACCCAACGGCTACACCGAATACCTGCTGACCGACTGGCGGCAGCAGGTCAAAGCGGGGGCGTAACGGGTTGAGTGGTGCGTTAAGGCCAAAACTCAACGCGGATTTGGCACGCGCCACCCGCAGCGGCTGTTTTTTCTTGGATGACTGGCGCAACAAACACTATCGCGCCAGGTGTACAAAGGCGCACTTGGCGAGAAAAAATGCAATGCCTTACCTCGGCGCACATGAGCGCGGAATCACCAACAAACGCGCGTTGCGCCGTCCGGGCGCGGAACAGATGGCTGGTGTATGCCTACGCCTGAGTCCAATCCTGCTGCTTACAATCAGGAACAATACTGAGATTAAGCAAAAACCGTGCCTTATCGTTTTCCTCTATTTTCTGTCCGGTGGACCGGCTATGTCTTGGCGGCGCTGGCGCTCTGGAGTGCCTCTCCTGCCTGGGCCGACAAAGCCGACCGCGATCAACCCATGCGCATCGAGGCCGACGCCATGCGTTATGAGGACGCGCGGAACGGCCAACCCCAAACGGCGACGTTCACTGGCCACGTGGTAGTGACCAAGGGCACCATCTTGATGCGTGGGGACAAATTGGTGGTGCAGCAGGACGCGGCGGGCAACCAGTCCGGCGTGATGACGCCCGCACCCGGCGAGCGGGCATTTTTCCACCAGAAGCGCGAGGGCCTCAACGAGTTCATCGAAGGGAATGCCGACCGCATGGAATACGATGGCAAGGCCAACACCGTGCACCTGATCGGCAACGCCGAAATGCGGCGGCTGGCCGGTACCACGCTGGCCGACGACGTGACGGGCGACCTGATCGTCTACAACGACAGCACCGAGGTCTATACCGTGGATCGCGCTCCGGCGACCACGCCCGGGAGCAACCTCGGCCGCCGGGTGACGGCGATCATGGTGCCGCAGAAACCGGCTGCGGCGGGCAGTGCCGCCGGGAGTACGAAGTCCGGCCCATCCGCCGCCAGCGCCGTGCCGCTGCGCGCCGCCAGCGTGCTGGCGCCAGCGGCTTCCAGCGCGAGAGGGCAGCCGTGAGTACGCTTGAGGTTGATACGCCGGTCGCGGCGGCGACGTATGCGCCCCCCGTGCCAACGCCGACTATGGCGGCGCTTTCAACGCTCGTGCCGCCTGAACCTGCCCCGGTTCCCGCTTTCCCGGCCAGCCGGATGGAGGTGCGCAATCTGCGCAAGCGTTACGGCAGCCGCACAGTGGTGCAGGACGTATCGCTGGACGTGCGCAGTGGCGAAGTGGTGGGTCTGCTCGGCCCCAACGGCGCGGGCAAAACCACCAGCTTTTACATGATCGTTGGCCTGGTGCGTGCTGACGCCGGGCAGATTTTGATCGATGGTCAGCCGGTCGAGCACATGCCGATTCACCACCGCTCGCGGCTGGGTCTGTCGTATTTGCCGCAGGAGGCGTCGATCTTCCGCAAGTTGACGGTGGCTGAAAACGTGCGCGCGGTACTGGAGCTGCAACGCGATGCGCATGGCCACCCGCTGCCCCGGGATGAAATCGAGCGGCGGCTTACCGATCTGCTGGAACAACTGCACGTGGCCACCTTGCGCGATTCGCCCGCGCCCGCGCTTTCGGGCGGCGAGCGGCGGCGCGTGGAAATCGCCCGCGCGCTGGCCACGCAGCCGCGTTTCATTCTGCTGGACGAACCGTTCGCCGGTATCGACCCGATTGCGGTCATCGAAATCCAGCGCATCATTGCCTTTCTCAAGCGGCGCGGCATCGGCGTGCTCATCACCGACCACAACGTGCGCGAAACGCTGGGCATTTGCGACCACGCGATCATCATCAGCAACGGCGGCGTGCTGGCAGCGGGCACGCCAGCGGCCATTGTCGATAACCCGGAAGTCCGGCGCGTCTATCTGGGCGAGCATTTCCGGCTTTGAGTTTGGAGCGCGCATGAAGCCCGGCTTGTCATTGCGCGTCTCGCAGCACCTGGCGCTCACGCCGCAGTTGCAGCAGTCGATTCGGCTGCTGCAACTGTCCACGCTGGAACTCGAAGGCGAGGTCGAGCAAATGCTGGCCGAGAACCCGTTTCTGGAACGCGACGAAGACCCTTTGCCCCGCGAGGAATTTGGTTTGACTCGCGCCGACGCGCGCGTTAGCGAGGACGACCAGCTGGTCGAGCGCGAAAACGAACGCCTTCAGGCCAGCGACGCGGACGCCGAGGGCGGCGAGTTGGCCGATGCCGACTGGCAGGACGCGGGCGAAGGCTGGGAGGGCGACGGCAGCGTCGATATGCCCCCGCCCGACGACGCTGAATGGGGCGGCGACGCGCCCGCGCGCGGACAGCTCCAGGATGATGACGAGACGCTGGAGGCGAGTGAGCGCAGCGTAGCGCAGGAATCGTTGGCCGGGTACCTGCTGGATCAGGCGCGCACGCTGCCGCTGAATCCAGAGGACGCGGCCACGCTACGCTTTCTGATCGGCAACCTCGACGAAAACGGGTATCTGGAAGACTCGATTGCGCAACTGGCGACCGGTTTTGCCGAGGATGACGACGGTCTGGAACAAATGGAGGCGCTGGTGCACCGTTTCACGCTGGCGCTGCGGCGGCTGCAAGCGCTCGATCCGGCTGGCATTGGCGCGCGGGATTTAGCCGAATGTCTGGCCTTGCAACTGCGGCGCAAGCTGGCCGAAGCGCCGCTTGCGCCCGCGGCGTCAACCGCCGCATCGCTGCGCTTGGCGCTGGCGCTGTGCGAACAGCGCGGCGCGCTGGAGTGGCTCTCCCGGCACGATGCCAAGCGCACCGCGCACGCTTTGCACTGCACCGAAGAGCAAGCGCGCGTCGCGATGGCCTGCATTGCCCGGCTCGACCCCAAACCCGGCCGCGCCTTTGCCGACGTGGCGCGCAACGTCATCGTGCCGGACGTGATCGTCAGCGTCAGCGGCACGCCCGCGCGCCTGCGGGTGCAACTCAACCCGGACGTGATGCCGCGTCTGCGCGTACAGGAGCTATACGCCAGCGCGCTGCGCGGCAGCCGCGACACGCGGGGCAGCCAAAGCCACCAGGCGCTGGCGCAACGGTTGCAGGAGGCGCGCTGGTTTGTCAAGAACATCCAGCAGCGCTTCGAGACCATCCTGCGCGTGGCGCGGGTGATCGTCGAGCGTCAGCGCAACTTCTTCATCCACGGCGAGCTGGCGATGCGCCCGATGGTGCAAAGCGAACTGGCCGATGAACTGGGCGTGCACCCCTCCACCATCTCGCGCGTAACCACCGCCAAGTACATGGCCACGCCGCGCGGCACCTTCGAGCTGAAGTATTTTTTTGGTTCCGCGCTGGGCACCGAGGCCGGCGGCAGCGCGTCGAGCATGGCGGTGCGCGCGCTCATCAAACAATTCATCGCGGCCGAAGATGCGGCGCGGCCACTCTCGGACAACCGGATA
>JAIRRE010000182.1 GCA_031256125.1 Burkholderiaceae bacterium | reverse complement strand
CGAAACGTGACGTAACCGTGCGCGCGCTTTGGCTGCTGCACGAGCAGCGCCCCGCCGAAGCCTTGGCCTTGACCCGCCTGCCCAAGGCCATGCTGAGCGAAGCGGCTTCACATGCTTTGGCGCGCGGCTTGAGCGCCCAGTCGCCCGCCGACGCGGCGGCCATTTTCGAGCGTCTGCTGGAGAGCCGCATGACACACGCCCAATCGCCCTACCGCGAGGAACTGGAACTGGCGCGCGAATGGCTGCGCATTCTGACGCCATCGGCGGCGCGCGAGCGCTTGAGCGAACTCAAGACGAAGTACCGCGCCAAACGCAACTTCGTCGCGGGGCTGGCGCAAATCGAATAAGACAACGCTTCATGCAGTCCGCGCGATGCCGTTGGCGATCAGCCCATCGATGGCGGCGTCGGCATAACCTGCCTGGCGCAGGATTTCGCGGGTGTGTTCGCCGGGCAGCGGCGCCTGGCGCGTGATGTCGAAGGTGTGGCCGCTCATGCGGATCGGGCTGGCGAGGTGGGCCATCTCGCCATAAACGGGATGCATGGTGCGGCGCACCATGCCGCGCGCGATGAAATGCGGATGCGTCAACGTCTCTTCGAGCTTGAGCACCGGCGTGACGCAACAATCGACACCGGAGAGGCGCTCGCGCCAATAGGCCAGCGATTGCTCGCCGATGATGCGTTGCAGCTCGGCGCGCACGCTCTCCTGCTGACTCGGACGCGGATCGCGGTGCCACTGAACGAGATCGGGGCGACCCAGCACCTGTTCGCAAAAGGCTTGCCAGAACTTGGGTTCCAGCGCACCAACGGCCAGATAGCGCCCATCGTGCGTGCGGTACTGGTGGTAGCAAGCCAGCGCGCCCGATAGCGCGTCGCCGCCCGCGGGCCGGGTCGCGCCGTGTTCGTTGAGCGTGGCCAGCGCCACCACCGCGCCCGCCAGCGCGCCATCGGCCAGGGCGATGTCCAGGTAGCGTCCGCGACCGCTGCGCTGCGCGTCGTAAAGCGCGGCCAGGATGCCGAGAGCGGCGGTGAGCGCCCCGCCCATCACGTCGGCAATTGGCAGATTGGACAGCGCTGGCGCATCCGGGGCGCTGCCGATTTGATCGGCCACCCCGGTGTAGCCGGTGTAGTTGATGTCGTGCCCCGCCGCGTCGCGCAGCGGGCCATCCTGTCCATAACCGGAAAGGCTGCAATACACCAGCCGGGGGTTGTGGCGCGACAGGGTGGCGTAGTCCGCACCCAGCCGCTCGGTGACGCCGGGGCGAAAACCTTCGATCAGCACATCGGCGGTGCGCGCCAGCGCGACCAGTGCGGCTTGGCCATCGGGGTGTTTCAAGTCCAGTTGCAGTCCGCGCTTGTTGCGGTTGCAGACCGCGCGCAAGGCCGGGTGGGCGTAATCGCCCGCGCCGGTGTCTTCGATTTTGATGACATCGGCGCCCATATCCGCCAAATACTGCGTCCCCAGCGGGCCGGGCAGCAAGCGGGTGAGATCCAGCACGCGCACGCCGCGCAGCGGGGCAGTGTCCGTGTTTGCCGTTGCAGTGGTATCCGACGGTGGCATGGTCAATCTCCTCCTGAAAACAGGCGGCTACAGCTTATCCTCATCGAGCGCGCGGTACATGGCGCGATTGATGATCTCCTGGGCCTTGGAGAGTCCCGGCGGCCCAGCCCCTTTACCCCGGCAAATTGCTCGCCCCCATCAAAAACGCATCGACTGCCCGCGCCGCTTGGCGGCCTTCGCGGATAGCCCATACGACCAGCGACTGGCCGCGCCGCATGTCGCCGGCGGCGAACACTTTGGACGCGCTGGTGGCGTAGCCATCCGCTTCGCCGGTACTGGCCTTAGCGTTGCCGCGCGCGTCTTTTTCCACGCCGAAAGCGTCCAGCAGCGTGGCCGCCGGGTTGGTAAAGCCCATAGCCAGCAGCACCAAGTCGGCAGGCCATTCTTTTTCGGTGCCCGGCACTTCGGCGGGCTTGCCGTTCTTGAATGCGACTTGTACAGTGCGCAGCGCCTTGACTTTACCTTTCTGCCCGATAAAAGCCTGGGTGGAAATAGCGAATTCACGCGCCGCGCCTTCTTCGTGGCTGGAGCTGGTGCGCAGTTTGATCGGCCAATAGGGCCAGGTCAGCGGCTTGTCTTCCTGTTCGAGCGGCATGGGCAGGACCTCGAACTGGGTCACGCTCTTGGCGCCGTGCCGGTTGCTGGTGCCCACGCAGTCGCTGCCGGTGTCGCCGCCGCCGATGACGACGACGTGCTTGCCAGCCGCCGAAATGGCGTGCTTGAGCTTGTCGCCCGCGTTGACGCGGTTTTGCTGCGGCAGCCATTCCATCGCAAAGTGGATGCCCTCCAGATCGCGCCCCGGCACGGCCAGATCGCGGCTCTGCTCGGCACCGCCCGTCAGCAGCACCGCATCAAAGTCCGACAGCACCTGCGCGGGCGTGAGGGTTTCGGAGGAAAAATCGTTAATCAAACTGCCCGGCCCTTTTTTGGGCAGGTCGCCGATCCGCACGCCGGTACGCAAGGTGACGCCTTCGGCCTGCATCTGCGCGATGCGCTGGTCGATGTGCAATTTCTCCAGTTTGAAATCGGGAATGCCGTAGCGCAACAAGCCGCCGGGGCGGTCGTTCTTCTCGAACAACGTTACGTCGTGGCCCGCGCGCGCCAGTTGCTGCGCGGCGGCCATACCCGCCGGGCCGGAGCCGATCACCGCCACCCGCTTGCCGGTCTTGCGCAACGGCGGTTGCGGCGTGACCCAGCCTTGCGCCCAGGCACGGTCGATGATGGCGTGTTCGATGCTTTTGATACCCACCGGCTGCCGGCTGATGCCCAGCACGCACGCCGCCTCACACGGCGCGGGGCAGATGCGGCCCGTGAACTCCGGGAAGTTGTTGGTTGAGGAGAGCACTTTCCACGCCCCCTGCCAGTCGCCCCGATAGACCAGGTCGTTGAAGTCAGGGACGACGTTGCCCAGCGGGCAGCCGTTGTTGCAGAACGGCGTGCCGCAATCCATGCAGCGCGCGCCTTGCGTCTTGGCCTGCGTGTCGTCCAGACCGATGACGAATTCCCGGTAATGCTTAATGCGCTCCTTGACGGACCTGTAGCCCTCCTCGATGCGCGCGTATTCCATGAAGCCGGTGACTTTTCCCATGATGGCTGATCCTTTACGTGCTGTGCTTCATTGGTCGATTATTTGGCCGCGGTTGCTGCTTTTTTAGGAGCAGCCTTGGCTGATTTTTTAAGGTTTACCGGCTCTGGTGTAGCGGTCTTGTGGCGGGTCTGAATTTCGCCCAGCGCGCGTCGGTATTCGTGCGGGAAAACTTTGACGAACTTGCCGCGCATGGTTTCCCAGTGGTCGAGCAATTCGCGCGCGCGCTTGCTGCCGGTCCAGCGGTGGTGGTCTTGCAGCAGTTGCTTGAGCTGCGCCTCGTCGGTCTGGCCGCGGTGCCAGATGGCCGGATCAACACTGGCGCGCTGCTCGGCCTCGGCCAAGACTGGTTCCAGCCCCACCATCGCCAGGTTGCAGCGCTTGGCGAACTGCCCGTCCTCGTCATAAACGTAGGCGATGCCGCCGCTCATGCCGGCGGCAAAGTTACGCCCGGTCTGGCCCAGCACCGCCACCGTGCCGCCGGTCATGTATTCGCAACCGTGATCGCCCGTGCCCTCCACCACTGCCGTCGCGCCTGACAGCCGCACCGCGAAGCGCTCGCCGGCCACGCCGGAGAAGAACGCCTGGCCGCCGGTGGCGCCGTACATCACCGTATTGCCGACGATGATGTTCTGCGTCGGGTCGCCGCGGAAATCCAGGCTGGGCCGCACCGCAATGCGCCCGCCCGACAAGCCCTTGCCGGTGTAGTCGTTGGCGTCGCCGATCAAGTACAGCGTGATGCCGCGGCACAGGAAGGCGCCGAACGATTGCCCGCCAGTGCCTTCCAGCCGGATGTGGATGGTGTCGTCGGGCAGGCCCTCGGCATGCCGGCGCGTGACCGCGCCCGATAGCATCGCGCCGACTGAGCGGTTGACGTTGCGCACCGCGTCCAGAATCTTGACCGGCTCGCCCTTGTCGATGGCCGGACGCGATTTTTCGATCAGCCGCTGGTCGATGGATTGCGCCAGGCCGTGATCCTGCGTTTCGCAGTGGTGGCGCGGCGCATCGGCTGCCGCCTTGGGCTGCGCAAACAGCCGCGAAAAGTCCAGCCCGCGCGCCTTCCAGTGCGCCAGCCCCTTGCGCACGTCCAGCAGATCGGCGCGGCCTATCAGGTCGTCGAATTTGCGGATACCCAGTTGCGCCATGATCTGCCGCGCTTCTTCGGCGACGAAGAAGAAATAGTTGACCACGTGCTCGGGCTGGCCCGTGAACTGCTTGCGGAGCACCGGGTCTTGCGTGGCCACGCCCACCGGGCAGGTGTTGAGATGGCACTTGCGCATCATGACGCAGCCTTCCACCACCAGCGGCGCGGTGGCAAAGCCGAATTCATCCGCGCCGAGCAGCGCGCCGATGACCACGTCGCGCCCGGTCTTCATCTGCCCGTCGGCCTGCACGCGGATGCGCCCGCGCAGGCGGTTCAAGACCAG
Source organism: Burkholderiaceae bacterium (assembly GCA_031256125.1). Taxonomy (GTDB): domain Bacteria; phylum Pseudomonadota; class Gammaproteobacteria; order Burkholderiales; family Burkholderiaceae_C; genus Ottowia. The sequence goes on along the minus strand of JAIRRE010000182.1, from coordinate 3,755 downwards.
CGTCTGCTGCGTTTCGGCCAGCCCGATTTCCCACGGGCTGCCGGCGTGCTTGATCGACGACCAGGGCGAAGCGCCGGTGCCGCCGTCGTGCCCGGAAATCACCACGTGGTCGCTCTTGCACTTGGACACGCCCGCCGCCACGGTGCCCACGCCGACCTCGCTGACCAGTTTGACGCTGATGCTGGCGTGCGGCGCGACGTTCTTGAGGTCGTGAATGAGCTGCGCCAGGTCTTCGATGGAATAAATGTCGTGGTGCGGCGGCGGCGAGATCAGGCCCACGCCGGGCACCGAATAGCGCAACTGGCCGATGTAGTCGGACACCTTGCCGCCGGGCAGTTGGCCACCTTCGCCAGGCTTGGCGCCCTGCGCCATCTTGATCTGAATCTGGTCGGCGGAGGCCAGGTATTCCGCCGTCACGCCGAAGCGCCCGGAGGCCACCTGCTTGATGCGCGAGCGCAGCGAATCGCCGTCCTTGAGGGCCAGATCGGTCTCGACATTGGCCGCGCCAATCACGCTCTTGAGCGTGTCGCCCTGCTTGATCGGGATGCCCTTCAATTCGTTGCGGTAGCGCGCCGGGTCTTCGCCGCCCTCGCCGGTGTTGCTCTTGCCGCCGATGCGGTTCATCGCCACCGCCAGCGTGGCGTGCGCTTCCGTTGAAATCGAGCCGAGCGACATCGCGCCAGTCACAAAGCGCTTGACGATTGCGCTGGCCGGTTCCACCTCATCGAGCGCGATGGCCCTGGCCGGATCGACCTTGAACTCGAACAGGCCGCGCAGCGTCATGTAGCGGCGGCTCTGGTCATTGATGATCTGCGCGTATTCCTTGTAGGTGGCGAAGTTGCCCGCACGCGTGCTGTGTTGCAGCTTGGCGATGGCGTCGGGTGTCCACATATGCTCCTCGCCGCGCGCGCGCCAGGCGTATTCGCCGCCGGCGTCGAGCATTTCGGCAAGCAGCGGGTCGGCGCCAAAGGCGGCGCGGTGGCTGCGGAAGGCTTCTTCGGCGATCTCGAACACGCCCACGCCCTCGACTTTGCTGGCGGTGCCGGTGAAGTATTTGGCGACCGTGTCCGAATTGATACCGATGGCCTCGAACAACTGCGCGCCGCAGTAGCTCATGTAGGTCGAAACGCCCATCTTGGACATGATCTTGGACAGGCCCTTGCCGACCGCCTTGACGTAGTTGGCGATGGCCTTGTCGGCGCTCAGTTCGCCGGGCAGGTTGCGGTGCATCGCGGCCACGGTCTGTAGCGCCAGCCACGGGTGCACCGCTTCCGCGCCATAACCGGCCAGCACGGCGAAGTGATGCACTTCGCGCGCACTGCCAGTCTCGACCACTAGGCCGGTGGCCGTGCGCAGCCCCTCGCGGATCAGATGTTGATGCACCGCCGAAAGCGCTAGCGGCATTTGGATGGCCACGCGATCCGGCCCCACGCTGCAGTCGCTCAGGATCAGGATGTTGTGGCCGCTCTTGATGGCGTCCACCGCCTCGGCGCACAGGCTGGCCAGCCGCGCTTCGATGCCCTCCGGCCCCCAGGCCAGCGGATAGGTCACGTCAATCACGTAGGAGTTGAATTTACCTTGCGTGTGTCGCTTGATGTGGCGGAGCTTGCGCATATCCGCCGCGTCCAGCACGGGCTGGCTGACTTCCAGCCGCAGCGGCGGGTTGACCTGGTTGATGTCCAGCAGATTGGGCTTGGGGCCGATAAACGACACCAGACTCATCACGATGGCTTCGCGGATCGGGTCGATCGGCGGGTTGGTGACTTGCGCGAATAACTGCTTGAAGTATTGGTACAGCGGCTTGCTGCGGCTGGAAAGCACCGCCAGCGGCGTGTCGTTGCCCATTGAGCCGATGGCTTCTTCGCCATTGGCGGCCATGGGACTGAGCAGAAACTTGATGTCCTCCTGCGTGTAGCCAAACGCCTGTTGCAAATCCAGCAGCATGGGCGGGGTAGCCTCCACGCCCGCGGCTTGCGGCTCGGTGGCATTAATCGGCGGTTCGCTGGGCGACAGGCCGGCTACCGGCGCGTCCACGTCGTCCAGACGGATGCGCAAATCCTCGATCCAGCGCTTGTAGGGCTTGACGTTGGCGATGCCCGACTTGATCTCCTCGTCGTCGATCATGCGGCCCTGATCGAGGTCGATTAGGAACATCTTGCCCGGCTGCAAGCGCCACTTTTTGACGATCTTGTGCTCTGGAATCGGTAGCACGCCAGACTCGGAGGCCATCACCACGTAGTCATCGTCGGTGATGCAATAGCGGCTCGGGCGCAGGCCGTTGCGATCCAGCGTGGCGCCGATCTGGCGGCCATCGGTGAACACGATGGAGGCCGGGCCGTCCCACGGCTCCAGCATCGCGGCGTGGTATTCGTAGAACGCGCGGCGGCGCTGGTCCATGGTGGCGTGTTGCTCCCACGGTTCGGGAATCATCATCATCGCCGCCTGCGCCAGCGGGTAACCGGCCATGGTCAGCAGTTCGATGCAGTTGTCGAAAGTAGCCGTGTCCGACTGATCGGGAAAGCTAATCGGGTAGAGCTTTTTCAAATCCTCGCCCAGCACGGGCGAACTCATCACGCCCTCGCGCGCACGCATCCAGTTGTAGTTGCCCTTGACGGTATTGATCTCGCCGTTGTGCGCGATGTAACGGTAGGGGTGCGCCAGCGGCCATTGCGGAAAGGTGTTGGTCGAAAAGCGCTGATGCACCAGCCCCAGCGCGGAAACGCAGCGCTCGTCCTGCAAATCGCGGTAATACACGCCCACCTGGTCGGCCAGCAGCAGGCCCTTGTAGATCACCGTGCGGCTGCTCATGCTCGGCACGTAATATTCCTTGCTGTATTTGAGCTTGAGCCGCTGGATGGCCGCGCTGGCAGTTTTGCGGATGACATAGAGCTTGCGCTCCAGCGCGTCCTGCACGATCACGTCGGCCCCGCGCCCGATGAAGACCTGGCGGATCACCGGTTCTTTGGCGCGCACGGCGGGCGACATCGGCATCTCGCGGTTCACCGGCACGTCGCGCCAACCCAACAGCGCCTGGCCTTCGGCGGCAATGGCACGCTCCAGCTCGCGCTCGCACGCCTGGCGCGAAGCATGTTCCTTGGGCAGAAAGATCATGCCCACGCCGTATTCGCCGGGCGGCGGCAGCTCCACCCCTTGCCGGACCATCTCCGCGCGATAGAACGCATCGGGCATCTGGATCAGGATGCCCGCGCCATCGCCCATCAGCTTGTCGGCGCCCACCGCGCCGCGGTGATCGAGGTTCTCCAGAATCTTCAGCGCCTGGACGATGATGTCGTGGCGCTTCTCGCCCTTGATATGCGCCACGAACCCGACGCCGCAGGCATCGTGCTCCAACGCCGGGTCATACAGCCCCTGCTGCTGCAACTGCTCTTGCTCTTCATGTTCAGCCATACTCACGGCGCACTCCTGAAAAATCGAAAAATGACGAAAACGAATCGGTGCGGGGAGGCTGTAATCGCAGTCATCCCCGCACAGGCCGGCGTATCTGCTGGGCACCGCCGAAACCGCTACAGACCCTACCCATGATGTTCCCAACCTGCACGTGCCCAAGAAAGGTTATGAGAATAAAGCTAATTAATGCTTTTGCCAAGCATGAAATTTGGGGTCAGATGAAAATTATTTAGCCTCATTGATGGCGGTACTCATAAATCGGGGACATATTAAATCATCGTTACTCAACTCGATAAATGCCCTTGATTGGGCGACTGTCAGCCGCCACTGCGTATCAAGGTTGGCGT
>JAIRRE010000169.1 GCA_031256125.1 Burkholderiaceae bacterium | reverse complement strand
CCAAGCGGAGGTCAAGGGCGAGTCCGAAGCCGCAGCCCTGCGAGCGCAGCGAAGACAGGGACCGGGTGAAGGCGAGCGCGAGAGCGGGCCGCCGAAGGACGGCCCCCTTGACGGCTGTTTGGGCTGCGCTAGGCGTCGCAGCAAGGCGGGCCGCTGGGGGCGTCATGGCCTCCATACCGGCGCAGTTCGATGAACGCGAAGCCGTCTTCCTCCTCGTAGTCTCCGTAGCCGCCGTAGTCGAAGGTTTTGTAGTCCCTGTAATCAAAATCTTCGTAACCGTCAAAGCAGCGAAATTTCCTGCGTGTTTCCCAGGCGGGATCGAGCAGTTGCACATCCCAGGCGTAGGTGTTGGAGAACCACAGCTTTTGATACTTGACGCCGGTGTGCTTGTTGACCGTCACCATGTTTCCGGTGGGAGCCAAATAGACGAAGCGATTGCCCGGCCCGATGTGCTCGCTGACCAGCCGGCGTCCGTGCGGCGTGAGCAGCAGGCTGCCATCGTGGCCGAGATAGTTACGGATGTAGTGCCAGGTATCGCTTTTGCGCCTGTCGGCGGCATTGCCGCTGTCCAGCATCCCGTTGTGCATGAGCCAGCCGTCCCCGATCCGGTAAGGATGGCAGTTGTCCAGATCGGTCGCGCCGTGCGTCGTCAAGCGCGCGTGCACCGCCGCCTGACGCCCGTCGTGCGGCAACTTCTCTTGTAAAAACAGCCAGGCTTGGTGAGCCGACTTGGGCAAGGTCTTGTGGGCGATGGCGCGCGACTGCCCGGCGTCGTAAGTCATCAGGCCCAGCCCATGCGGGTTGTGGTCGTAGATGGATTCGATCAGGCCGGGGGTGTTGAGCAGGACGCAGCGCAGGTTGTGGGCCGTGCCCGTGATGATGATGCACATGGTGTTGCTCCTTTGGGGCGTCAGGCCAGCGCTTCTTCGAGCACAGGCGTTTCGTGCTCTGAAGCGGGAGATTCAATGGGGGCCGCGGTTTGCCGCAGTGGCAAATTCCCCGGTTTGGGTTTGAGCGCCTTCCTGTGTCCGAGCCATGCGGCCAGATGGGGGTACTCCGCAACGTGGCCGCGCAGCCACTGGGAGAAGGCGTCTGCCGTCATGCCGGCAATCGAGCCTTCGCGGGCATACAGAACCGTGGCATGGGCCATCTCGATCTGGGCCAGGGTGCGTTCGGGCCGCAGCGACGCCCGGAAGATGCGCAATTCCACGGTGTCGTAAACGCGGCCCGATGTACCCAGGTTGAAATCCAGCCCCAGCCGCTCCTGCTCCGAGCGCGAGAGCGTGGTCAGATTGACGGCTCGGTAACGATTCAGGTTCAACTCCCCGTTCTTGAGCTGACCGACGATGGACTTGGCGCTGGGAGCCGGTTCGACCGTGGCGGCGTATTGCCTGGCCTGTGGGTCGCGTGAGGGATGGCGTCCGGCCACATTGCGGATCAGATCGGCGTTGCCCGGCGCATTCCAGAAGGCCACAAACTTGGCCAGAGACAACCTCGTGAAGGCCCGCGCGTCGATATGGATGTGCGTGCCGCAGCTTTGCGCATCCCAAGCCTGTGTGCCTTCCGGGAATTGAACGCTGCGCCAGGTGGTTTTGAGGGTCTGGAGCGTTAGCGGGGCAAACACCAGTTCCAGGCCGTTCGATGGAAGCGAAGCGTCTTCCTTGCACAGGATCGTGCCGGTAAATTCAGCGGTCAGATCGTCCGCAAAGTCTGTCCGGCTTTGGGCGCTGTCCGGCACGCACTCAAACTCCATGCCGAGCGTGAAGTCCCCTTCACTGGAGCTTGCTATTTCGGGAGCGTCCAGGTATTTGCTGCTTTTAGCCCCCCAGGGATGAATGTTGGACGCGCCTGGCTCATCATCCTCCGCATCGCCATTGATCTCGGCAGCGCCTTCTATGGTGTAGTAGGCCCCGCGTGATTCAATATAGACGGCCTCGTCCTCCTCATGGTATTCATCGTCATCTTGGCAAAAGACGTAGGCGTCGCTCTCATAGCAATCCTCGCAGATCGTGAAGTTGCGGCCGTAAGTGCTGTCAATGTTTTCAAAATGACCGCAGTCGCAGCGGGTAATCCTGCGGAAGATTGGTTCCGGGAAATTATTGATAACGTGTCCTGCGGCGCCGCTGTTATTGAGGCAGTCGATGAGATCGCGCAGCAACCCGTTTATCAGGGCGTGGCTATTGGTTTCCTGCTTTTGCACGATGGCGCGAACCAGAGCTCCGATTTTTATTAACTCATCGCGCGTGCAGTTATGGCGCCATAATACGTTTATCTGCGAATAGATTCGATCCTCCGGCGTTTCCCAATGGACACGGACCTTGAAACGTCTATATATCCTTTCAAAGTGATTTAAAATCGCATAATCGACTGATTCTCTTATATAGGGGAACGCGGACAATATACCGGACAAATCCTTGAGTTTGCAGTGGGCTTCATCCTTGAACTCCACATATTCCCTGCTATAGAGTTCATTCTCCTTAATCCTCAATTCCGCGGCGTGGCCGCCCGGGTAGAACAGCACCACGATGATTTGATGAGGATGGGATGTTTTATCGGGGATCACCGTCAGGTCGAGATCGCCAATGTCAACCGGAATGAGCGCCATCAGATTTCCTTTCAGGTTTGTGGTCGCCCACCAGCGGGCCGCCTGACGCCCACAAAGCGCAGACCAAGCGGAGGTCAAGGGCGAGTCCGAAGCCGCAGCCCTGCGAGCGCAGCGAAGACAGGGACCGGGTGAAGGCGAGCGCGAGAGCGGGCCGCCGAAGGACGGCCCCCTTGACGTTTGTTTGGGCTGCGCTAGGCGTCGCAGCAAGGCGGGCCGCTGGGGGCGGGCGAATCGCCGCGATTCAATTGGTTTTGATAGCCATTCAATGCCTTTGCCAATCGAATAACCCCGCGAAATAAGCAGTGAGGGCCGCTTTCGGCCCGTCACGGGAGCTTCAAATGGCGGGATTGAATTTGCGCGTGCGCGCAATTTCTGGCAGGGCTGGCGCGCTGGGCGTGGCCTTGACCGGGTGGCTACTGGCGCGATCCGCGTGGGCCAGTTCTTCGGGGGGCGGTATGCCCTGGGATACGCCCCTCACGAACCTGCAAAACGACCTCACTGGCCCGGTGGCCACCGCCGTGGGCGTGATCGCCTTCTTTAGCGCCGGCGCCATGCTGGTGCTCGGCGGCGAGGAGATGAACGGGATCGTCAAAAAAGCCCTGTACATCGTGCTGGGCGTGGCGCTGGTGGTGCTGGGCAACAAGGCGCTGACGTACCTGGGCCTGACCGGGGCGCTGGTGTTTTAGGGGGCAGCGTCTTGCTCGACCAGAACTACGCCGCGCCCCTGCACGCCAGCCTGCACCGGCCCCTCTTGATCTTCGGCGGCGAGCGCGAAATGGTGCTGCTGTACGCCATCACGGTCTTCACCTTCATCTTTGCCGTGCTCACCTGGTGGGCCACGGCCATCGGGGTCGTGCTTTGGGTCGTCGGCCAGTGGGGTCTGGCGCGGGCGGCAGTTTTTGACGCCCAGTTATCGAAGACCGGGATTCGCGCTTTGCGCTACGCCAAAGCCTACCGCGCCCGCGCCACGCCGTTTGCCCGCCTGAAGGAATGGAAGTAGCCATGTGGAACTTGCAGGAATTTCGCAGCAAGGCGCTGGCGCTGCCCGATCTGCTGCCCTGGGCCTTTCTCGTGGAGAACGGGATTGTTTTGACCAAAGCAGGCGGCCTGCTGGCAGGTTGGGAGTACACCGGCCCCGATCTGGATTCATCGACCCCGGCTGAACTGGTGGCGATGGCAGCGCGGATCAACCGGGCCTTGATGCTGGGCGACGGCTGGGTGATTCACTGCGACGCCATCCGCGAACCGGCTGCGGGCTATGCCCCCGAAGGCGCGTTCCCGGACCGCACCACCCGGCTGATCGACGACGCGCGGCGCGACGCCTGGTCGCGGCACGCGCCGGGGTTCAAGTCGCGCTACGTGCTGGCCGTCACATGGTTTGCGGAACCCGACGCCGCCAACAAGGTGGCGAATTTGTTCGTGGAAGGCCGCAGCGGCAACGTGGCCCAGCGCAACCTCGAACGCTTCAAGGAACGGCTCATTGACATCGAAGGGGCGCTGTCGGGCTTTCTCAAAGTCAAGCGTTTGACCGATTTTCCGCTGCATTACCCGGAGCAGGCATCCGGGTTCGACCCGTTTCAAGGCGGCCCGGCATGGGCCAGCCCGCTGCTCGGACACCTGGATCAATGCGCCATGCCGGGGC
>JAIRRE010000157.1 GCA_031256125.1 Burkholderiaceae bacterium | reverse complement strand
CAATCCAACAGCATGCTCGATGTCGGCCAGGCGCCGGTGATGCCAGCGGCCGCGCCGGTCAACCCGCACACGGCCCGCCGTCCGTCGCCACCCGCACCGTTCATGCCGGGCGATACCGGGCTGCCGCCAGCGCAATCGCAGCAGTCCTTCATGCCCGCGGCTGGCGATCGCAGCGATGACGCTGGCGCGCCGATCAAAACCGGCCGATAACCCGTCCGAGACCGTGTCCGGCGTCCGCCATCTGCTGCCCTATGCCTTCGCCCGCTCGGCCCGGCTGTTGCTGGAAGACGACGGCGCGCAGCGCGTGCTGTGGCACGACGGCCAGCCCGATACCGGCGCCCTGAGCGAAGTGCTGCGCCGCTACGGCGCCGATGCAGGCGCACCGCCCATTGCGCTGCACTTACTAGACGCGCAAACGCTGGCGCAGCGCATCAGCAGCGCCTATGCGCAGCGTGAATCAAACGCCGCCGCCGTGGTCAGCGAGGTTGAAAGCGATGCCGACCTCTCGCGCATCATGCAGGAACTGCCGGCGGTGGAAGACCTGCTCGAATCAGCCGACGACGCGCCCATCATCCGCATGTTGAACGCCCTGCTCACACAGGCCGCGCGCGAGAGCGCCAGCGACATCCACATCGAGCCTTACGAGCGCCATTCCAGCGTGCGCTTTCGCGTTGATGGCGCGCTGCGCGAGGTGGTGCAGCCCAACCGCGCGCTGCACGCGGCGCTGATCTCGCGCCTGAAAATCATGGCCGACTTGGACATCGCCGAAAAACGCCTGCCGCAAGATGGCCGCATCAGCTTGCGCCTGGGCACCCGCGCCATCGACGTGCGCGTGTCCACCCTGCCCAGCGCGCACGGTGAGCGCGCGGTGCTGCGCCTGCTGGACAAATCGGGGGAACGCATCAGCCTGGAAGCGGTCGGCATGCAAGGCAACGTGCTGGCGCAATTCGAGCGCCTGATCGCGCAGCCGCACGGCATCATCCTGGTCACCGGCCCCACCGGATCGGGCAAGACCACCACGCTGTACGCCAGCCTGGCGCGGCTGGACGCGGCGCACAACAACATCATGACGGTGGAAGACCCCATCGAATACGAGCTGCCCGGCGTCGGCCAGACGCAGGTCAACCCCAGAATCGATTTGACCTTCGCGCGGGCGCTGCGCGCCATTCTGCGGCAAGACCCGGACATCGTGATGATCGGTGAAATCCGCGACGTGGAAACCGCGCAGATCGCCATCCAGGCCAGCCTCACGGGTCACCTGGTGCTGGCCACGCTGCACACCAACGACGCCGCCAGCGCCATCACGCGCCTGATCGACATGGGGGTGGAACCGTTTCTGCTTTCCTCGTCACTGCTGGGCGTGCTGGCGCAGCGGCTGGTGCGCCGTTACTGCACGCAATGTCAGGGCCGGGGATGTGATATTTGCGGCCACACTGGCTACAGCGGACGCACCGGAGTCTTCGAGCTGCTGGTAGTGGACGACGCCATCCGCGCCCAGATCCATGGCCAAACGCCTGAAGCCGACATCCGCGCCACCGCTCTGTCCAGCGGCATGACGCTGATGCGCGACGACGGCCAGCGCCTGGTCGATCAAGGCATCACCAGCCGCGAAGAGGTGCTGCGGGTCACGCGCGATTGAATGGGCGGTATGCCGGGTGCGCGCGGCGCCGTGTCAATCCGCATCCGCACGCCTGAAAAATCGGGCTGCTTCACTCCAGAAATGCCAAGCCGCCGGGTCTTGTGTCATGGCCGTATCCAGATACTGAAACACATCGCGGATGAGCGTGGACAGATCGTCGTAAACGCCCAGCGGCGCAATGCGCACCCAGCGCTGGCCGGTGCCAGCATCGAACCCGGTCAGGTACACGGTAACGGGTACACGCTGATCGACCGCCAGCCGCAGCAGGCCGCGCGGAATACGCGCGGGCATACCCATGACCGTCACCGGTTCGCTGGCCACGGCTTGGTCGGCGGGCACATCGACCGCCGCGACCACTTGCTGTTCCGCGTGCAGGGCGCGGATAACCGGGCGCAGCGAGAGTGAGACATCAAGCGCATCCTGCTGGAGCACGCGCGCCACTTCGGCTGTCCGGACGCGCGCATACCAGCCAAGTACCGCGCGGCCGCGAAACGCCGCCTGATCGAGCGGCGCGACCAACGCATGAGGGCGCAGGCCGGCATGTGCGGCGCTGCACAGCCCCCACATACCCGCGGCCCAATGGAAAGTGCACAAAATCGCCGCGCTATCCGGCGGCGGCCATGCGCCTTCGATGGTGACGTGGCTCGACAGCCAGCGCTCGCCGCGCGTGTGCGAGAGGTAATAGTCGGCGTGATCGATCAGCGTCACCAGCCGTCGCATCCAGTGCCAGCGCGCTTCATCATCGACTACGCCGCGGGCGCGCGCCCCGTTCACGGCACGCTCGCACACGTCCCGGTAAAGCCAGCGCCAGTGCGCCACACGCCGGAAAACGCGAAAGCACAGCCACCACGGTAGTAGCGCCGCCAAGCCGGGGAGTAGCACCAGCTCGATCAAATCGCGCCCTTCGATTTTGAGGCGCTTAAACCAACGGAACATAATGCCCTTAATCCCAGCGGTGCGGCAAACGCACCAAACCAGGCAATAGCGTTGGAGCAACGAAACGGAATACCTTGAATTGAAACCATTGGTCGTACACCACCAAAGCGGAGGCATCGGCCAGATAGACACTGATAACGTAATCGCCGGTGTGCAGCGGCAAGTCGGGGAAAGTCACCGTTACGCGCCAAGTGCGGTCTTGCGCGGCACCGATCGGCACTAGGGCGACCTCTTCTTCGCACGTGCTCAGCGATGTAATGCCCACGCCGCGATCCTGTTCCAGCATGAAACCGATGTGCGGGCGCTCATCGCCCTTGCCGCGTACGGTGATGGTTGCCACCAAATCCCGGCTTTGCAGCAGAGGCGGCTTGTCTTGGCCCTGATCGACCAAGTCCGCGATATCGCATGAAAGAATCGCCGCTGCCTCGGAATCGCGTTTTTGGGAGTCGCGTTGTTGCGATGCAGCGGACGCGAGCTGCGATTCAACCTGCGCCACGTCGGCCATTGCAGATGGCAAATTCGCATCCGAACGCTGATCCAACAGTCGGGCGTGCTTTTCGTAAGCCGCCAGCACGGTCTCGGTGGCGCCCAATTCCATCATGCGGCCCTGGTCGAGCCACAACGCCACGTCGCACAAATGCCGCACGTGATACGGACTGTGCGAACAAAACAGGATGGTGCAACCGTTTTCACGAAAGGCGCGAATACGGTCGATGCACTTCTTCTGAAAATGCTGGTCACCCACCGCCAGCGCCTCGTCGATGATGAGCAGGTCCGGCTCCACCGCCGTCACCAGCGCAAACGCCAGGCGCACCACCATGCCCGAGGAATAGGTCTTGACCGGCCGGTCGATGGCCTCGCCGATCTCGGCAAAGGCCAGCACCTCCGATTCCAGCGCGGCCATTTGCTCGTGCGCGATACCGATCAGGCTGCCGCCGAAATACAGGTTCTGCCGCCCGGTGAAATCCGGATGGAATCCCGCCCCCAGTTCCAATATGGCGGTGATACGCCCGTGCCGATCTATGTGTCCGGTAGTCGGTTGCAAGGTGCCGGTGACGAGCTTGAGCAGCGTGCTCTTGCCCGCGCCGTTGCTGCCCACCACGCCCAGGCACTGTCCGCGCGCCAGATCGAAACTCACCTCGCGCAACGCCCAATGACTGCGGTGCGTGGCGCGGCCCGTGAGTAACGCCGTCAGGCGCGCGCGCGGCGAGTCATAAAGCCGGTATTCCTTACTGACCTGCGCCAGCGCCAACGGCAGCGGCGCGTGATGCGCCAGTGGCAGGACGGCAGGCAGCGCGCGCTCTGCGGCATTCATAACCAATCCACCAATTCATCGCGGCTGTGCGAGAGTGCCAGATTGAGCAGCAGCGCCAGCGCCACCAGCCACCCCGCCAGCGCGACCCAGACCACTGTCGGCGGCGCCGTGCCTGCGAGCAGCGCCGACTGATAGCCCAGCACCGGCGCCGTCATCGGGTTGAGCCACAGCGCCCAGCGCCAATTCGCCGGGAATTGCGCCAGCGGGAACAGCACCGGCGACAGGAACACGCCCACCGACAGCAACAGCCCGACCCCCTGCGCCACGTCGCGCAGTGCGGCAGTCAAGATCGCCAACAGATAGGCAATCAAAAACGACAGCAGCATTTGTCCCGCGAGCAGCGGCAACACCGTCCACGCGCCGGGCCGGAAATGGTGCGCCGGCGCGTAAGCGACGATCAGCAGCACGATCAAGGGCGCGAATACCCAGGCGCTGCCCAGCACCGCGCGAGCTGGAAACAGGGACGGCGGCAGCGGGTTTTTTTGCAGCATCGGCCCGGCATCGATCAAGCTGCCCATGCCCCGGTTGATGGCGTCGGCAAAAGCCGTCCAGGGGAGCATCCCGACGATCAGGAAAGTGCCCACATGCGTGGCGGCAGACGGCGTGTTGGCCGATGCGGCGCCCACGCGCATGGCAAATACCACGTCGAACACCAGAAAGTACGCTGCCACAGTAGTCAGCGGCGGCGCCCACACCCACAGCCACCCGCCCACCGAACCGGCGGTGCGCGCGGCCAAGTCGCGGCGCGTCAGCACGGCCAGCAGCGCGCGCATCCTCCAGAGCGTGCGGAAATCTTCGGCTAAAGGAAAAGCAGGCATCGATGCGGGGCGGGATGCTCTTGTTTCAGGAGCGCGGAGAAATAGTGGACATTTTATGCGCGCTGCTGGTGATAAGGCATTTGATAGTGGACAATTCCAGACTGTCTCGTATTACAACCCATGCCTCATGCCCGACACCTCCCGTAAACCCGCCCAGACCAAAAACCCCAAGGCCACAACCCAACGCAGTCGCCACCCGCTCCCATTCAACACCCAGCCGGTCCAGGCCCCGGCTGAACAACTGCCCGACGATCACGTGCTGGTGCTCAGGGTAATGCCGCGTCCTTCCGACGCCAATGTCAACGGCGACATCTTCGGCGGCTGGGTGATGTCGTGGGTGGACATGGCCGGTGCGGTGTTGCCCGCCCGCCACGCGCAAGGCCGCATGGCGACCGTGGCGGTCAATCAGTTCATCTTCAAGCAGCCGGTGCGCGTGGGCGATCTGCTGAGTTTCCTGGCCAAAATCGAACGCATCGGCCACACCTCGATCACCGTCAATGTCAGCGTCTATGCCGAGCGGTTGGAACAGCAGGGCCGCTACATCAAGGTCACCGAGGCTACCCTGACCTACGTGGCCATTGACGATCATGGACGGCCCCGGCCCGTGCCGAACCGGCAGATCGGGGAAATTTAATCATCCCGCAACACCCAGAAAGAGCTATCCATGTCGCAAAAACTGTTTGAACCCTGGCGCGCCGGAGCGCTGGCGCTGCAACACCGCGTCGTTCACGCGCCGCTGACGCGGATGCGCGCCGAGCAGCCGGGCAACGTGCCAGGGCCGTTGACGGTGGAGTACTACCGCCAACGCAGTTCGCGCGGCGGGCTGCTGATCGCCGAAGGCAGCCCGATTTCCGATGCCGCGCGGGGCATGCCGGCCACGCCCGGCATCCATAGCCCGGCACAAATCGCCGGCTGGTCCAAGGTTACGCAAGCGGTGCACGACGCAGGCGGGTTGATCGTGCTGCAACTCTGGCACACCGGGCGCATCTCCCACAGTTCCTTGCAGCCGGACGGCCGACCGCCGATGGCGCCCTCGGCCATCGCCGCCCAAGGCAATACGCTGGCGGCGGATTTTTCGCCCGTGCCATTCGAGACGCCCCGGCCCATGTCGTCCGATCAGATCGCCGCCACCGTGCGCGATTACGCACAGGCCGCGCGCAACGCCCGGCAAGCCGGGTTCGACGGCGTCGAAATCCACGGCGCCAACGGCTATTTGATCGAACAGTTCCTCCAGCGCCGCAGCAACCAGCGCAGCGACGGCTATGGCGGCGGCATCGAAGGCCGCGCCCGGTTCGCGCTGGAAGTCACCCAGGCGGTGGCCGCCGCTTGGTCCGCCGAGCGCGTTGGCATCCGCCTGTCGCCCTTTGGCATCGCCAACGACAGCGGCGAAGACGACCCGATGCCGTTTTACACCTATGTGGTCGAAAAACTGGCGCCGTTGGGCCTGGCCTACCTGCACCTGATCGAGCCGCGCGCCAGCGGTACCGGCCAGGCTGATGTAGACCGCCCCGACATGCCTTCGGCGGCCCAGCTTTTCCGGCACCTATGGCCCGGAACGCTCATTACGGCAGGCAATTTCAAGTCCGACACGGCCGAGGC